>CALLFD010000248.1 GCA_937997605.1 uncultured Collinsella sp.
AGAGCTGCCCCGCCGTCAGCCAGACATCGTCGACGCAGGCGAGGCGCACCGCGATCGCGCCGTCGCTCCAATGCTCCTTTTGCACGATATGCGGGTCGTAGACATCAAAGCGAAGGTCGGCGCGCGTATCCTTCAGCGCAACCATGCCGTTCGCAGGATCCTTGTCCAAAATGCCAAAGCGCGAGAAATACTGTGTGTCGCGCACCTGCTCGAGCCGCTTGAGCGAGGCAGGCGAAAGCGATGCCGGCGGCTCGTCAACATACAGCTCGAGCAGCGTCTTGCCATGGCGATAGGGGCGCTCGAAGAGCAGCCAATCGGTAAATGCCATGTTGTAGGCCATGATTTCGTTTTGCGAAGGCTCGGTGCAATAGCTGAGCCACGGGTCGACAATGATCTCGAACTGTTCGCGCGCCGGCTCCAAAAACTGGAACTTCCGCAGCATCCAAAAATGGGCCATGTCGGCAATATCGTTGCCGACGGCTTCGGCTAGCTGCGCTCGGCCTAAAGCGTGATCAGTCATGGCATCCTCCTCAAACTGATGGACCTCAATTTGAGCTTACGAGGAGGGTGGGCAGCCACTGTCAGCACGGACAAAATAGGCCTCCGGCTGCAAACCAACTGCTGACCAAACACTTGACGGGATGCTTGACCGAAAATGCGCACCGCAACAAAACCGCAGGTAAACATAGACGGCCAACCCGCCCTTTTGAGCCAAGCACCCCCGGCCACCACAGAAACAGCAGAGCACCACAGCTCAAGAAGACGCCGAATGGACACTCGCGCGTCGACAAACGAACAAATCGGTCGCAAACCCGCAAGGAGTGTCCCCGAATGCCGGCACATAAGGAACGTCCCCAGCTGCCGGCACTTGGGGACGTTCCTTTTGGGCCGGCCGTTGGGGACAGCCCTTGACGATTCAGCTGTGGACAGCCGCCTTACAGCTCCAGCGCCTCGGCGACTTCGACAGCGCAGGCCAGGGCGTCGGCCATGGCGCTCACCACGAGCGAGCTGCCGTTGCGGGCATCACCCGCCACATACACCGGCGCGGCATCCGCGGCGACGCCGTCGACACGCGCCGCAAGGTGCGAGCCCTCGGCAGCCATCACCGGCAGCGGACGACCAGCAGTGGCAACAGGCACGCCAACGGCGTCGAACACACCGTGCTCCGGGCCCGTAAATCCGCAGGCGATGAGCACCAGCTGCGCCGGCACCTCGTGCTCGGAGCCCGCGATGCGCTCGGGCTTGCCAGCCGACCAATCCAGATCGACCACGCGCAGGCCCGCGGCCGCGCCCTTCTTGTCCAGCAGCACCTCGAGCGTATCCACGCCCCAGGCACGTATCTCGCCGCCCATGGCAGCGATGGCCTCCTGCTGGCCGTAATCGGTCTTCTTCACGTTGGGCCACTGCGGCCAGGGGTTGCTCGCCGCGCGCGCATCAGGCGCCGCCGGCAAGAACTCAAACTGACGCACGCTGCGCGCACCCTGGCGCACCGCGGTACCCACGCAGTCGTTGCCGGTATCGCCGCCGCCAATGACCACGACGTCCAGGCCGCACGCGTTCACCACGGGCTCTCCGCCATCGAGCACCGAGACGGTCGAAGCCGTCAGGTAGTCCACGGCGTACACCACGCCCGGGGCATCAATGTTCGCAGCCGAAAGCCCACGCGGAGCACGAGCGCCGGCAGCCACCACGACGGCGTCAAAGCCATTGAGCTTGGCCGCCACCGCAGGGTTCGTAACGTCAGCACCCAGCTCGAACACAATGCCCAGCTCGCGCATAAGTGCCACGCGACGCTCGACAACGGACTTCTCGAGCTTCATGTTGGGAATGCCGTACATGAGCAGGCCGCCCGGGCGGTCGTCACGCTCAAAAACCGTCACGCGGGCACCGCGACGCGCAAGCTCCCATGCTGCCACCAGACCAGCAGGACCGGAGCCCACCACGGCAACCGTGGGCGCATCCTCCCCTGCCGGCTCAAAGCGGCGCGGGCCGCCGTTGGCCCACTCATGGTCGCTGATCGCACGCTCGTTGTCGTGAATCGTCGTGGGCTGGCCGTCGACCGAGCCCAAGTTGCACGCGGCCTCGCACAGCGCCGGGCACACGCGGCTCGTGAACTCGGGCATGGGCGAGGTGAGTGACAGACGATCGGCAGCCTCGTTCCAGCGGCCGCGATACACTAGCTCGTTCCACTCGGGAATCAGATTGTGCAGTGGGCAGCCACTCGGACGCGCCTTGCCAAAGCTCGCGCCCATCTGACAAAACGCCACACCGCACATCATGCAGCGGCTCGCCTGGGCACGGCACGCATCGTCGTCGAGCTCCACGTACAGCGGATCGAAATCGCGGCTGCGCTCCTCCACGGGGCGCAGCTCGTGGGTCACGCGATCGATATCAAGAAAAGCACCGGGCTTACCCATGGCACTTACGCCTCCTTCTTGGTCGAAGCAACAGAGCTGGCGGCGGCGGGCACAGCGCCAGCGACACCACCCGCCACATCAAAGCGAGCGACATCGGCGGCGTCGGCGCGACCGGTCACAATGTCAAACGCCAGCTCCTCGGCCTGCTCATGCGTCTTGCCGACGGCCTCGGCGGCGGCGACAATCGCCAGCACGCGCTCGTACTCGGTCGGAATGACCTTCACAAAGCGCTTGCTCATCGTCTCAAAGCTGTAGAGCAGCTTAATGCCGCGCGGGCTCTGCGTCGCGTCCACGTGCTCCTGGATGAGCTCGCGAATCTGCGCCAGCTCGCCGGCAGTCGGGGCTTTAAGCTCAACGCTCTCGTGGTTCACACGGGCATCGAGCGTGCCGTACTGGTCAAAGACATAGGCCACGCCACCCGTCATGCCGGCGGCGAAGTTCTGCCCGACCTCGCCCAGGATGAGCGCCAGACCGCCCGTCATGTACTCGCAGCCATGGTTGCCGCAGCCCTCGACCACCACCGTGGCACCGGAGTTGCGTACGCCAAAGCGCTGGCCTGCCAGGCCGTTAATGAAGCCGCGGCCGCTCGTGGCGCCAAAGAACGCAACGTTGCCCACGATGATGTTCTCATCGAACTTGTAGGTCGCATGCGGGTTGGGGCGCACCGACACCTCGCCGCCCGAAAGACCCTTGCCAAAGTAGTCGTTGGCGTCGCCGCACACGTTGAGCGTAATGCCGCGCGGCAGGAAGGCGCCAAAGCTCTGACCGGCCGAACCATCGCAATCGATGGTGATGGAGCCGGCGGGCAGGCCCTCGGGATGCGCCTTGGTCACCGCATTGCCCAAGATGGTGCCCACGCAGCGGTTGACGTTGGCGATATCGGCGCGGAAGCGAATCGGACGCAGGTGCGCACGGGCATCGGCCGTATAGGGCACAAACAACGTGGAGTCGAGCGTCTTGTCGAGCTCGCTGTCCGCGGCCATCTGCGGCAGGAAGTGACGGCCGTCGGCACCCGGAATATGGGCACCGAACTCGCAGGTCGCGCTTGCCAGCACGGGCGACAGATCGAGCAGGTTGGCCTTGCGGTTGCCCGGGACCTCGATCTGGCGCAAGCACTCGGGATGGCCGACCATCTCGTCGACAGTGCGGAAGCCCAGGCTCGCCATGACCTCGCGCAGCTGCTCGGCAACAAAGAGCATAAAGTGCTCGACGTGCTCGGGCTTGCCGCGGAAGCCGCGACGCAGGCGGCAGTTTTGCGTGGCGATGCCGGCCGGGCAGGTGTCCTGCTGGCAGTCGCGCTGCATGAGGCAACCCATGGAGATGAGCGGCATGGTCGCAAAGCCAAACTCCTCGGCGCCCAGCAGGCAGGCGACGGCAACATCGGTGCCGTCCATGAGCTTGCCGTCGGCCTCGAGCACCACGCGTGAGCGCAGGCCGTTTTGCAGCAGCGTCTGCTGGGCCTCGGCAAGACCGAGCTCCAGCGGCAGACCGGCGTGCCAGATCGAATCGCGCGCCGCGGCACCGGAGCCGCCGTTGTGGCCGCTGATCAAAATCTTGTCGGCGGCACCCTTGGCCACGCCGGTGGCGATGGTGCCGACACCGGCCTCGCTGACCAGCTTGACCGACACGCGAGCGCCGGGGTTGGCGTTCTTAAGATCGAAGATAAGCTCTGCCAGGTCCTCGATGGAGTAGATGTCGTGGTGCGGCGGAGGCGAGATCAGACCGATGCCGGGCGTGGACTGACGGACCTCGGCGATCCAGGGGTAGACCTTCTTGCCGGGCAGGTGGCCGCCCTCGCCGGGCTTGGCGCCCTGGGCCATCTTGATCTGAATCTCGAAGGCGCTGCACAGGTAGCGGCTCGTCACGCCAAAGCGCGCGCTTGCCACCTGCTTGATGGCGGAGTTCTTGGAGTCGCCGTTGGCCAGCGGCGTTTCGCGACGCGGATCCTCACCGCCCTCGCCGGAGTTGGAACGGCCGTGCAGGCGGTTCATGGCGATGGCCATGCACTCGTGCGCCTCTTTGCTGATGGAGCCATACGACATGGCGCCGGTGTTAAAGCGGCGGACGATATTGAGCGCAGGCTCCACCTCGTCGAGCGAAACCGGCGTGCGACCGCTGGCATCAAAGTCCAGCAGGTCGCGCAAGCGCACGGCACGGCCGGTGCGGTGCAGGCGGGCGCCGTACTCCTTAAAGGTGTCGTAGCTGTCCTCACGGCAGGCGGTCTGCAGCAAGTAGACAGTCTGCGGATCGATGAGGTGATCCTCGCCGCCGAGCGGGCGCCACTTGGTCAGGCCCAACGTGGGCAGCTGATCGGGAGCCGGGCTCTTAAGGATAGCAAGCGCGGCGTCATAGCGCTCATTTTGCTCGCGTTCGACGTCCTCAACACCTATACCGCCCACACGGCTCACCGTGCCGGCGAAGTACGCGTTGACGAACTCCGGAGTGAAGCCCACGGCCTCGAAGATCTGCGCGGAGTGGTAGCTCTGCACCGTGGAGATGCCCATCTTGGACATGATGGAGACGATGCCCGCCGTCGCGGCCTTGTTGTAATTGGCGATGCCCTGCTCGGCCGTCACGTCCAGATCGCCGCGTGCCGCCAGATCGCGGATGCACGCATGCGCGTTGTACGGATAGATGCCGCTTGCGGAGTAGCCCACCAGCGCCGCAAAGTCGTGCGGGGACACGGCGTCGCCGCACTCCACCACGATATCGGCAAAGGTGCGCACGCCGGCACGGATCAGGTGGTTGTGCACGCAGCCCACGGCGAGCAGCGACGGCACGGGCACCTCGCCCGCTCCGGCGCGATCGCTCAGCACCACGATGTTCACGCCATCGCGAACCGCAGCCTCGACGTCTTCGGCAAGCTGCTTGAGCGCAGCCTGCAGCGCGCCCTCGCCGGCATCGCGGCGGTAGACGGCACGGAAACGGCGGGTCTTAAAGCCAACACGGTCAATCGCGCAAATGCGGTCGAACTCCTCCTCGCTCAGCAGCGGGCGCTCCAGGCGCACCAGCTGGCAGGCCGTACGGGAGTCCTCGAGCAGGTTGCCGTGGTTGCCCAGGTAGAGCGTGGTCGAAGTCACCATATGCTCGCGCAGGGCGTCGATCGGCGGGTTCGTGACCTGGGCGAACAACTGATAGAAGTAGTCAAAGAACGAGCGCGTCTTCTTGGACAGGCAGGCCAGCGGCGCATCGATGCCCATCGAAGCGAGCGGTGCCTTGCCCTGCTGGGCCATAGGACGCACGACCTCGTCGACGTCATCCCAGTGGTAGCCGAGCTTGGCCATACGCACGGCGGCGGGCACCTCGGCATCCTCGGCGGGCGTGGGCGCGACGGGCTTGTCGAGAGCCTCGACGGTCAGCGTCTCCTCGGCGATCCAGTCGCGATAGGGCTTTTCCTTGGCGTAACGGGCGCGCAGCTCGTCGTTGTAGATCACGCGGCCGCGGGCAAAATCGACCTCGAGCATCTGGCCCGGTCCCAGACAGCCGCTCGTCAGGATGTTCTCGGGGCTCACCTCGATGGTGCCCACCTCACTCGCCAGCATAAAGCGGCCGTCGCGCGTCACGTAGTAGCGAGCCGGACGCAGGCCGTTACGGTCGAGGGCGGCACCCAGGGTACGGCCGTCGGTAAAGGCGATAGCGGCAGGACCGTCCCACGGCTCCATGAGCATGGACTGGTAAGCGTCGTAGGCGCGGCGCTCCTCACTCAGGCTGTCGTTGTGGTCCCACGGCTCGGGCAGCAGCATGGATGCGGCACGCGTGAGCGGGCGACCGTTCATGACCAGGAACTCAAGCACATTGTCCAGAATCGCGGAGTCGGAGCCCTCGCGGTTGATGATGGGCATCACGCGCTCAAGATCGTGCTGCAGCACGGGGCTGTACAGGTTGGGTTCGCGGGCGCGAATCCAGTTGACGTTGCCCTTGAGGGTGTTGATCTCGCCGTTGTGGATGATAAAGCGGTTGGGGTGCGCGCGCTCCCAGCTGGGCGTGGTGTTGGTGGAGTAGCGCGAGTGGACGAGCGCCACGGCCGTTTTGACGGCGGCGTCGTTGAGGTCGATGAAGAAACGGCGCATCTGCGTGGCCACAAGCATGCCCTTGTACACGATGGTGCGCGAGCTCATGGAGCACACATAGAAGATCTTGTCGCGCAAGGCGAACTCGGCGTCGGCCTTCTTCTCGATGGTGCGGCGGCACACATACAGGCGGCGCTCGAAGGCGTCGCCGGCGGGCGTGTCGTCGGGGCGGCCCAGGAAGGCCTGCAAGATTGTGGGCATGCAGGCGCGGGCCGTCTCGCCCAGGTCGTGCGGGTCGACGGGCACCTCGCGCCAAAAGAGCAGCGGCACGCCGGCCTCGGCGCAGCCCTCCTCAAACACGCGGCGGGCATCCTCTACGCCCTTGTCGTCCTGCGGGAAAAACAGCATGGCCACGCCATAGTCGCCCTCTGCCGGCAGAATCTGGCCGCACTTTTGAGCCTCTTTGCGGAAAAAGTGATGCGGAACCTGGAACAGGATGCCGGCGCCGTCGCCGGTGTTCTTCTCGAGTCCGGTGCCGCCGCGGTGCTCCAAGTTGACCAGAATGGACAGTGCGTCGTCCAGGATCTGGTGATGGCGCTCGCCGTTGATATCGGCAAGCGCGCCGATGCCACATGCATCGTGGTCGAATTCGGGGCGATAAAGGCCCTGCTGCTGAGCGGAATCTGCCTGCATCGCGATCCTCCCCTAGATATTTAGACAGTCAGTTGAATAGGCATACTAGGAGCATCGCCGGCCCGTTGTGTTTCCCACCCGTTTCGAAACAATCGCGTAACGCACGCCCTACGAGTGGACACCGCCGACCTCAAGGACGGCAACATAGGCCCCAAGTTCGACCTGTAAACTCACCGCTTCAAACATCTCAATCTGTAACACGAAGGGCCGGTTTTTGCAGCTAACTGTTACAGATCGAGATTTTCCATAGGACCATTTCTTCCTGTCTTGATCTGTAACACCTAGACCCAATTTCCATCCCCAGTTGTTACAGATCAAGACATTTCGGCAACCCCCTTTCCCCACCCCATTCAAATACAACTATTTTGTTAGTCATAGTTAACTTTTGAGCCTAAAACGGGTATCCTTTGCGGCGTCAAACAAACGGCACACAGGAGCGCACCATGCTCAACCATCTCAAACAACATTTTGGCTCCCGACGCACCGGCGGTCACGGAGGCCTAGACATTGCGCGGCATATCGGCCCCGGGTTACTCGTGACCGTCGGCTTTATCGACCCGGGCAACTGGGCCTCCAATATGGCCGCGGGCTCGCAGTTTGGCTACGCGCTGCTGTGGATCGTCACACTGTCCACGATTATGCTCATTGTGCTGCAGCACAATGCGGCGCACCTGGGTATCACCACGGGCGCCTGTCTTGCCGAGGCCACGACACGTTACCTCCCCCGCTTCGTTGGACGCACGGTGCTCGCCAGCGCCTATCTCGCGACCATCGCCACCGCCATGGCCGAAGTCCTGGGTGGCGCGATTGCCCTTCAAATGCTCTTTGGGCTGCCCGTGCGTGCGGGCTGCGTCATCGTGGCGGCAGTATCGATGGCGATGCTCATGACGAACTCCTACAAGCGTGCCGAACGCTGGATCATCGCCTTCGTAGGCGTGGTAGGACTCTCGTTTTTGGCCGAGCTTGCGCTAGTCAAGGTCGACTGGCCGCAAGCCGCCGCAAGCTGGATCACGCCCAGTATGCCCACCGGCTCGGCAGCGATTATCGTAAGTGTCCTAGGCGCGGTCGTTATGCCCCACAACCTCTTCCTGCACTCCGAAGTCATCCAATCCATGCACTTCGAAGGCCAAGGCGAGCGGGTTATCGAAGAACGTCTGCGCTACGAGCTCTTCGACACGCTCTTTTCGATGGGCGTGGGCTGGGCAATCAACTCGGCCATGGTCATCCTGGCCGCAACGACCTTCTTTGCGCACGGCATGGTCGTAGACGACCTCGCCGTCGCAGCGGCCACGCTCTCCCCCATTCTGGGCCCGGCAAGCTCGACCATCTTTGCCGTGGCGCTGCTATTTGCGGGGCTCTCGAGTAGTGTGACGGCGGGCATGGCGGCGGGCACCATCACCGCGGGCATGTTCTACGAGGAATATGACATCCACGACCGACATTCCTCGATCGGAGTGGCGGCCTGTTTCGTCGGCGCAGTGGCGGCGTGCCTGGTCGTCCCGAATCCTTTTGAGGGCCTCATTTGGAGTCAGGCGCTGCTGTCGCTTCAGCTGCCGATTACGGTCTTTGTGCTCATACGGCTCACCAGTTCACGCCGCGTCATGGGCAAATATGCCAATTCACGCCCGCTCAACGCGTTGCTCGTAGGGATCGGCGCCATCGTGACGATTCTCGACATCGTGCTGCTAACGGGAATGTAATTGAGATGGCGTGACTGTCCAGATATAACGTCTTAATCTGTAACACGTGAGACCGTTTTAAACCGTCAGATAAATCAAAAGGGTCCCGGCCGAGAATTCGACCGGGACCCTTGGACAGAGCTATGTTCGGCTTTCGCCGTGTGCCTGCGAGTTACTCCTCGACGAGCTCAAACTGATCGGGACCGACGCCGCAGACCGGGCACACGTAGTCCTCGGGCAGCTCGGGCGTGTCGACCTCAACCTCGTAACCGCAAACGGTGCACACAAACTTATACGTCTTCTTCTCCTCAGCCATGATGTTCTCCTCTCGAACGTGACTGCTGGTGTACTTACTTATTAGTATATATTCTCAATAATATAATGCAAGTATTTTTAGAACATTTCTAGCCTTGATACGACGAGGCTTTGGGCGGCGTCTTGCCCTTTAGCACCTTGTGATAGTAGTCGTACGTCAGCGGCGTCTCGTCGCTCAGGCGCTCGGCATCCTCGACCTCGCCAATAAACAGCAGATGCGTGCCCACATCCACAGTGTCGATCAAACGGCAGCTAAACAGGGCCGCCGCGTGCTCGGGCACATAGGGCATGCCCAGAGCCGTCTCGCGGGTCTCGTATTTGGCAAACTTGTCATAATCGCTGCTGGTGCGGAACCCAAAGTTACCGATGTAGAGCATGTCGGCCGTCTGATCGATCACGGTCAGCGCGAACGCTTTGGCCGATGCGATGACGCCCGAGGTGACATTGTCCTTGTTCACGGCAACCGAAATACGCGGCGGCATGGACGTCACCTGCACCGCAGTGTTGATGACGCAGCCGGCGCGCAGCCCGTCTGCCGCAGCGCTCACCACGTACAGACCGCTCGGCATGGTAAAGAACGCAGTTTTGTCCATAACGATCACTCCCCTAGCTCGGGTTGGAACCTCATGAATGTATGTACCCACAAAAAAGGCGGCACCCATAACGGACGCCGCCTTTGAGACATATGTGTCAGAACAGTAAGAAAGATGAGACGCCCGCAGTTGCGGTGAAATAGGGACTGAATAGCCCCTCAAACAGGCAAAACAGTCCGTATTCCACCGCAACTTATACAGAGTGCCTAGCGGTTGCGTTCCTTAAGGGCGCGGTCGATCTCGCGTTGGACATCACGCTTGGCCATGTCCTCGCGCTTGTCGTAGAGCTTCTTGCCGCGACCCAGACCCAGCAGCAGCTTTACGCGGCCGTCGGTATTAAAGTAGAGTTCCAACGGAACCAGCGCATAACCACGGTTGCGAAGTTTGCCGTCAAGAAAGTCGATCTCCTTGCGGTGCAGCAGCAGACGACGCCGACGATCGGGATCGCGATTCCACACGCCGCCATGGCTATAAGGGTGGATATGCAGTCCGACGAGCCAGCACTCGCCGCCACGAATCAGCGCAAAAGTGTCAGTGATCTGACAGGCGCGCTCGCGAATCGACTTGACCTCGGTGCCGCTCAGCTCAATACCGCACTCAAACGTCTCATCGATAAAGTACTCGTGATGTGCCGAGCGATTCTTGGAAATGAGTTTGCGCTCGCGCTTACTGGGCATCGCCGGCCTCCTTGGCTCCATCGGCGTTTGAGCCCGCAGCCTCACGCTTTGCCTTGCGCTCGGCATTGAGCTCGGCATCGCTCTCGCGCACCAGTTTGATAATCGCCGCGCAGGCCTCCTCGCCCACCAAGTCGCGAGCACGCACCGTCAGGCGCGTCGCCTCCTGCTTGTCGCCGTCGCTTGCAGCATCGGTCGCGCACATAATCAGGCAGATGGCAATCTCGGCCGAAGGCGAGGTCGGCACGCCTTGCAGGGCCAGTTCACCCATCACGTGGTCGTCGCTCTCATCAGCGGCATCCGGATAGGTGGTATGGATCTTGTTGAGCAGGCGCGTCGTATGCGCATCGTTGGGCGCCAGGCGCAGCGCCAGACGCGCGCAGCCCACGGCAGCCGAAACGTTCTCGGTCTCGGGCTCCAAGAAGTACTGACCTAGATTGGCGTAAGCGCGGGCGGCGCACTTGCCATCGCTTGCACGCTCCAGCACCGAGAACGAGAGCGATGCCCATTCCTGCTTGTCCTCGAGTGCGCGGAACAGCTCGGCCAAATCCAAGCGATAGTTGCAGTTCATGGGGTCCCAACGCACAGCCTGCATCAGGGCATTACGAGCGCTCACATAATCCTGCTGGCGAATGTAGGCAAACGCCATGTCAGAGTACAGGCGGTCAAACGGCACCTCGACCTGCACGAGCTCGCGCGGATCCTTCTCCACGCGGCGATAGGCCAAGCGCTCAAACTTGCTATCGAAGCTAAAGTATTGGCGCTTCTCCTCCGTCTTGCACTCAGCGTCGATATACTCCTCGGCGAGCTCCACCAGACGCTCCAGCAGCGGCGTCGCCGTAGCCAGGTCGCCCTGCGCCAGATAGTTCTCGGCATACGTGATGTCTTGCAAGCTGATGGGCAGATCCATGGCTACTCCTCGATCTGAGCGAAACACGGCAGGCGCCGTATATACGGTCAATACACAAAACCCGGGTCTCTTACGAGGCCCGGGCGTTCAATTTTGGTAGCCCGTACCAGATTCGAACTGGTGATCTCCGCCTTGAGAGGGCGGCGTCCTAAACCGCTAGACGAACGGGCCATATGTAGCAAATGCAATGGCTGGGATGGAGGGAGTCGAACCCCCATTGACGGAACCAGAATCCGCTGTCCTGCCATTAGACGACATCCCAATGACTGCATCGCTGCGCTCGGCTGTGCCTTTGCGCAAGAAAGAAATATACGGGAAGTCTCGCCGTGACGCAAGCCCCAATTTTGACTTTTTTGAAATTCAGTCAAATTGGCCTAATTTAGTCCAACCCGTGAAGGACCTGTGAAGCCGACCGCTGTACACGAAGGGCAAAACGCCGCGAGCGGTAGCCGTCAACCGTTGGCAGATTCTACCGCGAAAACGATAGCACCAGGCAACACAATCGAAGTATCAATGATCGCGTAGATATCGAGGCGCCATGGACGAAGAGCTTGATTACCTATGGGAGACCCTGGGCCTCGAGATCACTGCCGACCTTTGGCCCGAACGGGACAAAATTCACCCCACGTTACGCCCCGCCATTACTGTGGTGCAGGCAAAATACCGCCGTGCATCCTTTTTGATCATGCGGATGTCATGGCACGCGGGACTCCCCGACCTTAAGCGAATCCAGGCAAGCCTCGTCGAGCTGTCCGGCATGCCGACCGTCATATCCGAGGCGCATCTGGAGCAGCGCCAGCGCGAGCGACTGCAACAGCAGCGGATTCCCTTTATCTGCCCCGGCGTTCAGGCATATCTGCCCTTTATGGACGAGGAGTACTGGAGCGGCAAGCCCAACAAGCACGTAAAGGTCTACGATCCGCACGAATGGGCGCGGCTTGAGGATTAGCGCATATGCCCGCCAGCCGGGATAGTGCGCATGCCCGCCAACCGGAAAGCTCATCCCGGAATTTACGTCCAGAACGGGACGCGCTTTCCCCTAGAGGCCCCAAACGGAAACCGTATCCCAGATTTCGCGCTCAAACTGGGATACGATTTCCGCTAGCCCCTTCAACCGGAAACTGCGTCCCGGAATCCGAGCTCAAAACGGGACGCACTTTCCGCAACCACTACAGCAGCACCTCGGTCCAGGTCGCTTCCTTAAACCCAGGAATCGCAAAGTCGTCGCCCACCAGCAGCGGACGCTTGACCAGCATGCCGTCGGTCGCCAGCAGCTCGTAGCACTCCTGATCCGTCATGCCCGCATCCAGACGCGCCTTCAGGCCCAGTTCTCGATATTTCATGCCCGACGAATTAAAGAAGCGCCGCACCGGCAGCCCCGAACGAGCAATCCAGGTCGCAAGCTCATCAGCCGTGGGATTGTCCAAAACGATATCGCGATCGATATACTCTACCCCATGTTCGTCCAGCCATGCCTTGGCCTTCTTACAGGTCGAGCACTTGGGATATTCAACAAACAATACCGCCATGGGATTTCCTTTCTTAGAGAAAACAGGTGTCTGGAAAACCGCACATCGACGACCACTCGCGATTGCAGCCGTTATTGTAGTCAATGTCGAAGCATAGGCAGTCGCGATGTCTCGTCTTAAGGCTAGCGCCTCGCATGGGCGCCGATCGGCCGAGTCGCATGGCGCACTAACGCCGCCGCCAGCAATACCAACAGCATGGCGGTGACATAGCCCGCAGCATCGAATCCTAAATCGATAACGTCGAAATGCCTGCCGGGAACAAAGATCTTATGTACCTGATCGCCAACGGAGCAGGCGGCGCAAAAGAGCAATACGGGCACGCAACGGGAGCATACGCTCCACGGACGCCTGGAAAAGCAAACCACGACCACGGAGGCGAACAATCCGACGAAGAAAAACTCTACGGTATGGGCAACGCGACGGACGTTTGCGCCTACCCACATGCGAATGGAAGCAAGTCGACCAGGCTGGACCGTCGAGGCAGCCGGATTGGTACTCTCAGTCATGCCGTCCCCCGCCTGAGTTTCACCCGTGATGCCGGTAGTCTGAACGCTCGCAGCCTGACCCTCCACCACGCGCGCGGTGGACTCGCTCAGCAACGACGTCTGCACTGCGTTTTGCTCCGTCAGCACCCAGATGCCCGCCAGCGTTGCGGCGAACAGAGCGATCGCGGTCCACCCGATTATTATCTTCATGTGCGCCAAAGGCCAACCTCCGTCTTTTTAAATATGAGCGAGTGTAGCCCCAAATGACATCGTCACCGTATCAAAATTTGAATCGCAACAGGAAGCGACAAAGCGACGCAAACCCCTACCCCGCCTCGCGCATCCAGCGATCGAACGTCCCCACGCACACGCCCAGGCACTTTGCTGCCTGGCTGCGGGTAATATCGCCCGCCTCATAGCTATCGCGCACCAGCTCAAACTGAGGAGGGCACGGCTTGCGAG
>CALLFD010000249.1 GCA_937997605.1 uncultured Collinsella sp.
TGTTGTCCTTGAGCGGTGCGGCAGGATCGACTTTCTCGATATATGCAGGAATGCCGCCTGTCATGCCATAGCAAACCGCAGCGTCTTCGCGACTCATGCCCCGCCACAGGCCGAGGGTCGTCGTAAAATCGAGCGGCATGATCTTAAACTGGGCCGTGCGCCTACCGTATAGTGGGCTCTCGTAGCCCAACACCTGTTCCTCCATAAACGAAAGAGACGACCCGCACAGGATAAGCATGAGCTTGGTCTCTTTGTACAAGTGATCAATCTTGTCTTGCAGCAACGAGCTGATCTCGGGATTCGATTGGGCGAGATAGGGATACTCGTCAATCACGACAATCAAACGTTCCGTGCGAGCCATGGTGGCCAATGCATCGAACGCCTCGTCAAAACTACGAAACGACACGCCAGCAACACCAACGGAGCCCGCAAGTATCGCCTGGCTAAAGCCATGCAGGTTTGCCTCTGCATTGGTGCGACGAGCTTGAAAGTAAATAGCCTTCTTGCCTTGGATAAACTCTGTGATAAGACGCGTTTTGCCCACGCGACGGCGGCCGTAAATCACAGGCATCTCAAAGGAGCCCGTGCCATACAGTCGATTGAGCTCGGACATTTCCGCCGTTCTTCCGATAAACATAGGGCCATCCTTCCTTTACGTTATAGCTAGCTATATTATACCTTCCTATAATATAGCTAGCTATAACGTAATTCGACAAGCGGCGCACGCAAAAGGGGCGGCGCACCACCGCACATGGACCGTTCCGGAAAATATATCCCGTTCTGGAGCCAAAAACTGGGCCGTAGTT
Source organism: uncultured Collinsella sp. (assembly GCA_937997605.1). Taxonomy (GTDB): domain Bacteria; phylum Actinomycetota; class Coriobacteriia; order Coriobacteriales; family Coriobacteriaceae; genus Collinsella. Next base: position 807 of record CALLFD010000249.1, read on the forward strand.
TCCGCCAAGCATTCCATCCGGAAAGCGTGTCCCGTTCTGAGCCTGAATTCTGGGATGCACTTTCCGCTGAAGCTTCTACCGGAAAATGCATCCCATTCCGAGCGCTCATTCCGGGTCACGGTTTCCTCAGGTACAAGACGACGATCCTCCGCCCTTATCACATGCCTTCAAATATGCGATCCAGAAACACAAAACAGCAGATAGAATGCTCTTTTTCAAAAAGTACACGTCTCGAAACTTACCAAGACTTCATATCCAGCTACCGTTCAAGGTCGCCGATTACCGCCCACCGATTCAGCTTCAAAAAATGACGTCAAAACCAGGCCATCTACCTGCATGGTTAGATTTTGGTCAGCTTTTGGTCAGCTGAGCGGCAAGTTCCAGCTGATACGTTTTTGTTATCCAAAAGGAGGCGGTAGCTCATGACCCATTGCACTGACCAGCTCATCGACCAACTGCTCACTCAAGCCGAACAAGAGGGGCGCTGTCTGATTCCCCCGAGCGCGGCGATCCGAAAAGCGCTCCTTCGGCGCACCGGCGGCACGGTTGTCTCGCCCATTCCGGGGTTGTTTGCGCGAAAAACGCGCTGGGATGAACTCAACCGAGCGCAACGCCATTGCGAGATTATCCGCGCCCTTGCGATCATCCATCCCGATTGGACGTTCTGCTCGTTTTCGGCAGCTTGCCTGCTGGGGCTCGAGGTCTCGTGGCGACACCTGAACGTCGTGCATGTTTGCAGCTCGACAAAGCCGTCGGCTCGTCCGGGCGCACATATTCAGCGGCACCAGATTGAGCCGGCCGGAGCAATACGCAAAGCCGGCATATCGGTAACGCCGCCCATCCAAACGGCCACAGATTGCCTGCTGCAAACTGGTTTTGCCGACGGCATGCCCATTGCCGATTCGGCGATCTCAAAGCTCGGCCTTGCGCCGGAACAGCTGATGGAGGCCGTTGAGCAACGAGCGACTGCACGCAATGGTCGCGCGATTCGCACCGCCCTCACAACGCTTCGATATGCCGACGCCCGCGCCGAGAGCGGCGGGGAATCGGTCACCCGAGCCGTCATGATCGAGACGGGCTTTGCGCCCGACTGGCTTCAATACGAGTTGACGGACCCCTTCGATTCGGCCAAGCCCATACGAACGGACTTTGCCTGGGAGCGCCAGGCGCGGGAACTCACGCTGGGCGAGCTCGACGGGCTCATCAAATATACCGACCAGACCATGCTGGCCGGACGCACCACCGCCGAGGCGCTCGTTGCCGAACGACAGCGCGAGGCGCACCTATCGCTCTACGGCCACCCTCTGCTGCGCTTTACCATGAACGAGGTCCGCTCGGCAGGAATGCTCGCCAAAAAGCTGCAGACGGCAGGCATCCGGCAGACCGCTCTGCCGACATGGCTCAACGATATTGAGCTGTAGGGGCTGCTAAGTTTATGCCCGCCTGTCCACCAAACTGGGACACACTTTCCGGTTGGCAGCACCCGCGGAAACCGTGTCCCAGATTGAACGCTCAAAACGGGATGCACTTTCCGGATGGCGGGCCTAGCGGAAAGCGTGTCCCGGAATCAGGTCTCGGAACGGGTCGTGCTTTCCGGTTGAGTCCTTCAGCGGAAACCGCATCCCGGAATAAACGCTCAAACTGGGATGCACTTTCCAAACGGCCGGCCAGCGGAAAACACATCCCATTCTGAGGCACGATTCCGGGACGCAGCTTCCGCATGCGGCCCCGTTGGGAAAGTTCATCCCGTTCCGAAGCTGGATTCCGGGACACAGTTTCCGCATGCGGAGGCGCTCCAAACAAAAGGCCCCGGCTCGCGATGGAGCCGGGGGCCAAAGGCGCAGCATGTGCAGTTGGTGTTAAGCGCGAACAGCTCGTCAGCAATGGCCGTCCGCGCCCTACCCTACCCGCGGTTGC
>CALLFD010000250.1 GCA_937997605.1 uncultured Collinsella sp.
AGGCTCATGCTCATTACGGGAAATCGCGGCTGCGGCAAGACGGTTCTCCTGCGGGAGCTGCAACGTCTAGCCAATGAGCGCGGATGGGCGGTTGTCTCCGATTCCGCTTCGCTTGGCTTATGCGACCGATTGGCCGACGCGCTTCGCTCGAATAAGCCCGTTGTGACGTCAATGGAGTTCGGTCCGTCGTTTGGCCGGATGTCGGTCGAGGCGGCGCGGGCAAAGGGCGAAACGTTGCGAGGGCTGGTCAACGAGCGCCTCAAGAAGCTCGGTCCAGGCAAGGGCATACTGTTTGCGATTGACGAGGCGCAATCGGCGTCTATCGAGGAACTGGCGGCTCTTGCCGTTCTCTATCAGCAGGTGCTCGGAGACCAGGATGCTACGGGCTTGCCCGATAGCGAGCAGCGCGGCCTTGCGCTGGTGTTCGCCGGCTTACCCAGTATGGTTTACGATCTGCTCGAAGAGCCGAGCGTAACGTTTTTACGGCGTGCCCAGCAGCGTACGTTGGGGGCGATATCCTTGCCCAAGGTGCGCGATTCGTATATCCAGACGGTCAAGGACGCTGGTCTTTACGTGGACGCGGGGACGGCGGACCTTGCGGCGCGCAAGAGCATGGGGCATCCCTATATGGTTCAGCTGGTGGGCTATTACATGTGGCGCTCTGCTGTCCGACGCGGCTCGCAGGTCATCGAAAGGCGCGATGTCGAGGATGGCCATGCGGATGCCGTCTCCGAGTTCTACGAAGCGGTTGACGCGCCTCTGTATTACGGGCTGCGCAGTCCACAGCGCCTCTTTATCGAGGCCATGGCTGCTGACGAGGGTGAGCCGACGCGCATGACGGATATCATTGAGCGTTGTGATCGTACCCAGAGCTGGGCGAGTAAATATCGCGCAAGCCTGATTCGCGAGCGCGTCATCGAGGCTGCCGGATACGGCCTCGTCCGGTTTACCGTGCCCATGCTGGGCGCGTACGTTCGCGATCGAGTTTTATGGCATGAGTAGGGTGATAAAGGTGACGGAACAGAAGATGAGCCCGCAGGCTATCGAGGTGCGTGGCGCGCGCGTTCATAACCTTAAAGACATCGATATCGATATTCCGCTGGGAAAGCTTGTGGGCATTGCCGGCGTGTCGGGTTCGGGCAAGAGTTCGCTGGCGCTGGGGGTTCTTTATGCCGAGGGCTCGCGCCGTTACCTGGAGGCACTCAGCACCTATACTCGCCGTCGTCTGACGCAGGCCGAACATGCCCAGGTGGATGAGGTCTTGCACGTGCCGGCGGCGCTCGCGCTGCACCAGCGTCCGAGCGTGCCGGGCGTACGCTCGACCTTTGGCACCATGACCGAGCTCAACAATAGCCTGCGTCTGCTCTTTAGCCGTTGCGCCCATCACGTGTGCCCGCATTGCGGGGCGCGTGTGGAGCCGAGCCTTAACGTGGC
>CALLFD010000251.1 GCA_937997605.1 uncultured Collinsella sp.
TGATAACGCTCATGGGCTCGGCAGTCGAGACCTGGTAGAAAAAGCCCTTAAAGTCGATCTGCATATCGGTAATGGCAAGCCCAAACAGGTCGTGCGCCTCGTTCTCAAACGGGAATACCGCCGGATAATACGAACTGATGGACGGAATCTCCTGGTACTGGTCGATGCCCTCGACCACCAGGTTCTCGATCGCATAGCTGCCATCCTGAGCGATCTGCTCCTGTGCAGCACGAACGTTGATAAACGTATAGACCAGGCGATACGTGCCGTCGTCGACGTTGCGCTCGGCATGCATTTGCACAAAGCGCGCGCCGACGCCCTTGAGCGCCTGGACATGCGACAGGAGCTCGTCGATCCCGACGGTGGTATAGATAGCCTTCTGCATTACTCGGCCTCCTTTGCAGCGGCGGGCGTCTCAGCAGATGCGTCGCCAGCGACGGGCGCGGCGGGCTTCCCGGCAGGCGCGTCACCGGCACCGTCAGCCCCGGCCCCCGCAGCCACAAATCCGCCCTCGCCCAGCTCAACGCCGCCATCCCAGGTAGCAGCACCGCCCACGGTAAGCGGGTCACCGCCAGCACGCATCACGGCCTCCTTCTGATCCAGGATGCCGCACGCCTCCACGATGGCATCAATCACCGTCTCGGGACGAATGGCGCACCCGGGCGCGTATACGTCCACGGGAATCGCGCGGTCCACGCCTCCGATCACGTTGTAGGCATCGCGGAATACGCCGCCCGAGCACGCGCAGATGCCGCACGCCACCACGCACTTGGGCTCGAGCATCTGGTTGTAGATCTGGCGCACGACGGGCAGGTTCTGGGCATTGACCGACCCCGTCACCAAAAAGATGTCCGCATGCTTGGGGTTGCCGGTGTTGACCACGCCAAAGCGCTCCGCATCGAACAGCGGCGTGAGCGAGGCCAGCACCTCGATATCGCATCCGTTGCAGCTCGAGCCGTCGTAATGAATAACCCACGGCGAGCGCGACATTTTATGATCCATGGATGCCGCCTCCTAAATAAACACGTCGACGAGGATGGGCATAAGGTTGAGCAGGCCAAACACCAGCGCCACGCCCCATCCGAGCTTAAAGCAGCTGCGCCAGGTACTGCGTGCGAAGGTGTTGTCGATCAGCACCTCGACAAAGTACGTCGCGGCCATCACGACCAGGGCTACCACCCAGCTCACCGGGTTGCCCCAAACAAAGAACATGCCCACCCACATCAAAAACAGCACGGTCTCGCACCAGTGCATAAGGGTCATCTTGGCCAGCGTGCCGCCGCTCATCTCGGTGGCGACGCCCTGAACGATCTCCTGATGCGCGTGATGCGAGTACGAAAGATCGAACGGCGACTTGCGCAGCTTGATGGTAAGTACCGCGAGCAGCGCGAGGAAAATGGGCGCGCTGTACACGATGATGGGGGCCGACTGCCCCGTCACGGCGATGGAATCGAAGCTGTCGGTGGCAAGGTACAGGCCCACGCTCATCAGCAAAACGGCGGGCTCGTAACTCATGACCTGCAGCAGCTCGCGGTCGGCGCCGACCTGGGCAAACGGGCTTTGCGTCGAGGCGGACGCCAACACCACAAAGATCGCGGCGAGCGTCACCATAAAAGCGCACAGCAGCGTGTTGGAGCCCGACACAAAGATGCCGCCGCCCACCACGGTAAAGATGAGCGCGCACGCCATGTAGGTATCGTCCATGGTGTTTACGCTGGCGGGGGCCTTGCGCAGCAGCTTGGCAACGTCGTAGAAGGGCTGCAGCAAGCGCGGGCCCACGCGGCCCTGCATGCGAGCCGAAAGCTTACGGTCAACGCCGTCGATCAGGCCGCCCACAAGCGGCGCCAGCAGGGCAAACGCCACGGTGCCAATAAAGATGCCCACGACACCCGAACCTTCAAAATACTTACCGCGCAGCACCGAGGGCGCACTCATGGCAAGCCGCTCGGGCCCAATCCACGCGCAACACAGCAGCGCAAACAAGATAATACTGCAGCACACGACGCTACCCGCGGGACCAATACGCTTCTCGCCAAGGGCGTCCTCCGAGTACCAATTGCGCTTTTCAGCCTTTACCTCGTGTCCCATCGAGCCGCGGAAATGGCGATATTTATCGGTTCCCACGCCCGAAAGGTACACGTTGACGTGCGGCTTATTGCTCACGCGGAACGACGTCAGCAGCACCACGGCGATAAACGCCACGATAACCACCATCAGATACATGGCGTCCTTGCCGATAACGTACGGCACGCGGCCAAACACCATGGCCAAGTAAGGCGACACCAGACCGCTCGAGATAACCGGGAACGCCACGCAGCACAGAATCAGCAGCGCGGCGATGGTGTTGAGCGCCATCCATTCGGTCTTATGGACATTGACCTCAACGTTTTGAGCCGTGGGGTCGACGCCCGAAAGCTTGGCAAGCCACTTGCCCCAGAAGTAAAACGTCGCGGCCGAGCCAAAGGCAAGCACCATGATCATGAGCACGTTGCCGGTCTGCGCAAACGCCACCAGGGCGCCCCACTTGGACACGAGCATGCCAAACGGCGCCACAAACATGCCCATGATGCCCAGCATCATCAGACGCGTCAGGTGCGGCATGCGGCTGAACATACCGTCCATGTCCTCGATATTGCGGCTGCCGATATGATGCTCGGCCGTGCCCACGCACAGGAACAGCAGCGACTTGGCCACCGTGTGGAACAGGATCAGGAAGATGGCCGCCCATACGGCCTCGGGCGCGCCAACACCCAAACAGGCACTGATGAGGCCCAAGTTGGAAATGGTGGAGTACGCGAGCACGCGTTTGGCGTTGCTCTGCGAGATGGCCATGAGGGCGGCGAGCAAAAACGTGATGGCGCCCACGCTCGTGACCATAAAGCCGGTCACGGGATAGATGGCATAGAGCGGGCTCAGCTTGACCATCAGGAACACGCCGGC
>CALLFD010000252.1 GCA_937997605.1 uncultured Collinsella sp.
CTGTAACACCTAGCCGCCCAAATCGGGTCTAGATGTTACAGATCGAGATTTTGTTTGAGAGGCCGAGAATTGAACCGAAAACACGGTCCCGAAATAACAAAAAAGCTCGCCGGCTAGGCCGACGAGCTGCAAGTTCTTGGTCGCGGGGGCAGGATTTGAACCTACGACCTCCGGGTTATGAGCCCGGCGAGCTACCAGACTGCTCCACCCCGCAATGTCTGGGCGCCTCATGTGCGCAAGAAAGAATATTACGCGGGAGTTCGGTAAACGGCAAGGAAAATCTCGTGGAGCATAATTCCTTCATATTTAAACCCCTCAGCCCCTATCACCGTAAACGAATCGCAGCCGAGAGCCGTCGGCGGCGCGTATACAATGGTGCGCGTCCTTTTATGCCAACACTGGGAGTAGACATGCTGCTCGCTATCGATATGGGAAACACGCAGACGGCCATGGGCCTGTTTGACGGAGACGAGCTGGTACAGTCGTGGCGCATGCCCACCGACCGCTCTTATACCGCCGACGAGATCCATGTGCGCCTGATGGGTTTCTTCAAGATGTACGGCCTTTCGCTCGACGCGGTCGACGCGATCGCCTTTGCAGGCGTGGTGCCGCAGCTCTCGCGCGAATGGCACGCCGTGGCCGACCGCATTGCCGCAGACGCCATCGTCATCGGACCGCAGACGGCCGCGGTGACCAAGCTGCGCGCGGCGCGTCCCCAGGCCGTAGGCGCCGATCGCGTCGCTAACGCCGTTGCGGCCGAAACTTTCTACGGCGCGCCGGCAATCGTGGTGGACTTTGGCACCGCGACCAATATCGACGTCATCGATGAGGACGGTTATTACATTGGTGGAGCGATTGCGCCGGGCATCCGCATTTCGATGGACGCGCTCGCCGCCCGAGCCGCCAAGCTCGCCAGCGTTCCGCTCGAGGCGCCCGAGCACGCCATCGGCCGCGATACCGAGGAGTGCATCAAGGTCGGCGCCGTAACGGGCGCCGCCGCCATGGCTGAGGGCCTGGTCGCGCGCATGAAGCGCGAGCTGGGCCGCGAGGATGCCACCGTTATCGCCACGGGCGGTCTCGCCAGCATCGTCGCCGATTCGACCGACGCCTTCGACATAGTCGACGGACAGCTCACCATCAAGGGTATCTGCGAAATCTACCGCCGCATGCATGAGCTGGGATAGAGCAGGGGCTTAAGTCGAGCGCGAACGCGAGCGGCGAACTAGGCAATGCATCGGTCCTATTCCTCAAAAACGATAATTTTTCAGTTTTGAGGAATAGGCTTTCTGCTAGGCCTCGCCGCACAGCCACCTCGCCAGGTCCACGATTTGCACTCCGTCGCGATCCGTGGCCTCGTGATGCGTGCGGGCGAGAATCATCTTGGGATACGCATCGCCAATGCTCAGCAGTGGCGAAATCTCGCGTTCAAATGTCTTATCCGAGCTGATGTCGTCGCTCACCTGAATGTAGAGTTTCTCGCTCCGCTTGATTGCTACAAAGTCTATTTCCTTTTTATAGAGCACGCCGACGTATACCTCGTATCCGCGACGCAGCAGCTCGATTGCCACCATGTTCTCGTATACGCGTCCCCAATCCATATCACGTGTACCAAGAAGCGCATATTTAAACGCATGATCCGCCAGGTAATACTTCTCACCGCTCTTAAGGTATTTCTTGCCGCGAATGTCGTATCGACGAACTTTATAGAAGGCAAACGCATCGCACAGGTACCCCATGTACGTGCCGACCGTCTTGTTCGT
>CALLFD010000253.1 GCA_937997605.1 uncultured Collinsella sp.
TCTTCTGGTACCATGGTCAAACTTTACTGTAGCAAAGCGTGACGTGGGCTTTTGTACCCCGTCAGCGGAAATGGGGTTTCATGGCACAGGAAGCAACCACCAACGAGCAAAAGAAATTCAAGGTCCCGCGCATTCCGGGCGACATCATGATCTATCCGATGATCGTCGGTCTTTTGCTCAACACCTTCTGCCCGCAGGTTTTTGAGATCGGCGGCTTCTTTACGGCTGCCTGCCGCGGTGGCTCCAATACCATCGTCGCCGCGATCCTGCTGTTTGTGGGCGCCGGCATCAGCTTCAAGTCCACGCCGGGCGCCATCAAGACCGGCATCGTCGTGCTGATTCCCAAGCTGGTCGTCGCAGCGGCCCTCGGCCTAGGCGTGGCATATTTCTTTAACGATAACTTCCTGGGTCTGAGCTCCGTGTCTATCATCGGCGGCATTACGTTTTGCAACATGGCGCTCTATACGGGCATCATGGGCGAGTTCGGCGATGAGTCCGAGCAGGGCGCCGTCGGTATCCTGTTCTTTACGGCCGGCCCCGCCGTCACGATGATCATCCTTGGTGTTTCGGGCCTTGCCAACATCCCTGTCGGTACTATCATCGGCTCCATTTTGCCGCTCGTTATCGGCATGGTTCTGGGCAACCTGTTCCCGTTTATCAAGAACCTGCTAGTTCCCGGTGCCAACCCTGCGATTGCCGTCATCGGATTTCAGCTTGGCGCGTCCATGAGCCTGTCGAGCTTTATCACTGGTGGTATTTCCGGCATCTTGCTGGGCCTTGTCACGCTGTTTGTCGTCGGTCCCATTACCTTTGCGTTCGAGCGCCTGTGCGGTGGTAACGGCAAGGCTGCCGTGGCTTGTTCCACCATCGCCGGCACGGCTATGACCACGCCGGTTGCTCTCGCCGAGGTCGCGCCGCGCTACGCCGAGTTTGCGCCCACCGCGTACGCCCAGATTGCCACTGCCGTTATCATCACGGCAATCATGGCTCCGATTCTGACCGGCTGGGTCGACAAGAAGTTCTGCCAGGGCAAGGAGGATCTGTCGCCTGCCGGTGTCGAGGCCATCGAGGAGGCCGTCGCGACCGACATCGACGGCGAGTAACGGCCGTTACCGATAATTGATTCCGGCGTGCAATTCGCGCCGTCCGAGCGCCCGAACAGAAACTGTTTTGCAGTGATGTTCGGGCGCTTTGCTATGATTCCCTTTGCCCCTGCGGAGTAAAGGGGTGTTTATTGCCCTGATTCGAATTGGGCGATTCTGACCATTCGGATATTGAAGGGATGGCGTCTAGTGGTTAAGGCACTCAAGATTGAGATATTCCTGCTATGCATGATTGTTCTTATCGGGCTTGCCGCGCGAAGTCGTCGCTCCTTGTTCTCGAGCACCCTGCAGCTATTGTTCAGCATGCTTGGCTACACCTCTGCCGCGTACATATTATTCGATATGATCTGGACGCTTTCGGATGGTGCGGACGGCACGTTGGGTATTGCTGCCAACTGGATTTCCAACGCGGTTTCGTTTTCGCTCTTTGCCATCGCGTGTCTCATTTGGTTTATCTATTCCGAGACGATGCAGGGCTCTCGCCTTGTGACCTCGCGCTATAGGGTGGTGCTTGTAACGTTGCCTACGGCTCTGGTGGTCGTGCTGGCTTTTACCAGTTACTGGACGCACGCCTTGTTCTATATCGATTCGCAGGGCGTGTATCGTCGCGGCTTTGCCTATATGATCCAGCCCATTGTCA
>CALLFD010000254.1 GCA_937997605.1 uncultured Collinsella sp.
GGGTCGCGTGGGCGAACCGAAGATCGTGGTGGTCGACTACCACAAGGGCAACTTGTCGAGCGTTGCGCGCGGGCTTGCGCGCGCCGGTGCCGCCTGCACGTCGGACGATCCGGAGCAGATCCGCAACGCCGACGGCCTGGTCATCCCGGGCGTGGGCGCGTTTTATGACGCGATTGCCTTTATGCGCCAAAGCGGCGAGGCGGACGCGGTGCTCGACGCCGTTGCCACCGGAACTCCGCTGCTCGGCATCTGCCTGGGCCTTCAATTATTTTTTGAGCGCGGCAACGAGGGCGTGCCTGCGGACGAAGGCACGGTTGCCGACGGCAACACCTCCGAGCAGGCCGGTGGCCCCTGGGTCGATGGCCTGGGTATTATGCGCGGTTCGTGCGCGCGTCTGGAGTCGAGCCGCCTGAAGGTGCCGCACGTGGGATGGGACCAGGTGCACATGACGCCTGCCGGTGCGGCCGATCCGCTGCTCGCCGGTTTTGCCGAGGGCGCCAATATGTACTTCACCCACAGCTATGCGGTGGCCGACGATGCCGATGCCGCCGATGTTCTGGCACGCACGCACTACACGCGGAGCTTCCCGTGCATCGTGCGCCACGGCAACGTGTGGGGCTGCCAGTTCCATCCCGAGAAATCCTCTGCGCTGGGCCAGCGCATCCTTAAGAACTTCGTGAGCATCGTCGAGGGGGCCGGCTGATGATTCTGTTTCCCGCAATCGATTTGATCGGCGGCAAGGTCGTGCGCCTGGAGCGCGGCGACCGGAACCGCTGCAAGGTATATTCCGACGACCCCGTGGCAGTTGCCCGCTCCTTTGCCGAGCAGGGCGCGAGCTGGGTGCACGTCGTCGACCTGTCCGCTGCCTTTGGCGAGGACGAGGACACATGCGCCGCCAACTCAGCGGCGATCGAGGCTATCTGCGGCGTCGACGGTCTGTTCGTGGACGTGGGCGGCGGCGTTCGCTCGCTCGCGCGCATCGATGAGCTGGCCGGCTACGGCGCGTGTCGCATCGCACTCGGCACGGTGCTCGTGACCGAGCCGGGTTTTGCCGAGGTGGCAGCCCAAGGCTTTGGCGAGCTGTTGGTGGCAGATATCGCCGCGCGCGACGGCCAGGTCAAGGTGAACGGCTGGCGTGACGGCGCGGGCGTGGCACTCGACGACGCCGTGGCGCAGCTTTCCGAGCTGGGCTTTAAACACCTGGTCTATACCGATATCGCGCGCGACGGCATGCAGACGGGCATCGACGTGGCAACGTATCGCCATGTGGCCGAGGTCGCGGGCTTTCCCGTCGTGGCGTCGGGCGGTATCTCGACGCTCGACGATATCCGCGCACTGGCCGCGGTGGGCGAGGGCGCGATTGAAGGTGCCATTACTGGTCGCGCGCTCTACGAGGGCAACTTTACGCTGGCCCAGGCGCTGGCCGCCGCACGAGGGGGGGAGTAGCCCATGCTTACCAAACGCGTGATTCCCTGTCTGGATGTTAAGGACGGCCGCGTGGTCAAGGGCGTCAACTTTGTGAGCCTGCGCGATGCGGGCGACCCGGTGGAGCTGGCCCGCGCCTACGACCGCGAGGGTGCGGACGAGGTCGTATTTTTGGACATTACCGCGACGAGCGACAACCGCGCGACGACCATCGAGATGGCAGCGCATGCGGCCGAGGAGCTCGCTATTCCCTATACCGTGGGCGGCGGCTTTCGCGACCTGGCGGGCATGCGGACCATGGTTGCCGCCGGCGCCGACAAGGTGTCGCTTAACTCTGCCGCCGTGCGCGATCCGTCGCTGATCAGCCAGGCTGCCGCGGCGTTTGGCAGCCAGGCCGTAGTCGTGGCGATCGATGCCAAACGCGTGGGGCTGCCCGGAGAGCCGGGTGCCGACAAGTGGGAAGTCTTTACCGCAGGAGGCCGCAACGCCACGGGCATCGACGCGGTGGCGTGGGCCGAGGAAGCGGCTCGTCGCGGCGCCGGCGAGATCTTGCTTACCAGCATGGATCGCGACGGCACCAAGGCCGGCTTTGACCTGGCGCTCACCCGCGCCGTGGCACGTGCGGTGCCGATTCCGGTGATTGCGAGCGGCGGTGTGGGCGCGCTCGAGCATTTTGCCGAGGGCGTGATTGAGGGCGAGGCCGATGCCGTGCTGGCGGCGAGCGTCTTTCACTTTGGGACGTTCAGCATTCGCGAAGTCAAAGAGTATATGGCCTCTCAAGGTATTCCTGTGAGGCTGGACTTCTAATGCTGCGGCTTGCCCAGGCACCCGACCTTCCGGCTCCAACCCTCCTCGCGTACTTAAGTACGCGTCGTCGGGCTTGTCGCTCGGAATCTCGGGCACCTGGACAACCCTCACCGACCTGCGAAGTTTGAATTTGGGAAGAGAAATGGAAGAGATAACCGATCCTTCAAAGCTTACATACGACGCCAAGGGGCTGATTCCTTGTGTGGTTCAGCAGTATGACACCGGCGAGGTGCTTATGGTTGCTTGGATGAACGAGGAGTCGGTGGGGCTGACGCTCAAGACCGGTACCACGTGGTTTTGGAGCCGCAGTCGCCAGGAGCTCTGGAACAAGGGCGCGACGAGCGGCAATATGCAGGAGGTCAAGGAGCTTTGGGCCGACTGCGATAGCGATACGCTGCTGGTCAAGGTTGACTCGCCGGGTCCGGCCTGCCATACCGGCAACCGTACCTGCTTCTTTAAGAAACTCGCGTAGGGCGGGCGCTCGATTAGACGCTCGGCCAACCAGAAAGGATTGAACTATGGGTGTGCGCACCGCAAACGTTCAGGATGGAAATATCGGTGAGACGCTGACGGGGCTCGCCGAGGTGATTCACGGCCGTCGCGACGCATCGCCGCAGGAGAGCTATACCGCTCGCCTGCTGACCGACGTCGAGGACGAGCTGCTCAAGAAGCTTGCCGAGGAGGCGAGCGAGGTGATCATGGCCTGCAAGGATAACGATCACGATCACATCCGCTACGAGGCCGGCGACCTGGTCTACCACCTGCTCGTGACGCTCGAGCGCTACGGTATCACCCTCGACGAGCTAGCCGGCGAACTCAACGCCCGCCGCCACTAGTCGTT
>CALLFD010000255.1 GCA_937997605.1 uncultured Collinsella sp.
CTGCCGGCGATAAAAGACAGCCCCATGTCGCGAGCCAGCAGCTGAAACGCCACCTCGCCCTTGACAGGAAGCACCGTACCGTCCAAGCCAAGCTCACCGGCGATAAGACAACGATCGAGGTTGTCGCGGGGAATCTGACCATCGGCCGCCAATACCGCGATGGCGATGGGAAGATCAAAGCCGCTACCGGTCTTGCGAATATCGCCGGGCGCCAGATTGACCGTAATGCCCGAGCGCGGGATCTCGAACCCGGCGGAGCGCATCGCACAGCGAATGCGACCACGCGACTCCATCACCTCCATACTCGGGATGCCGAGCATCTGGATGCCCGGAACGCCGCCGGCAAGCGACACCTCGACCGTGACGTGAATCGCCTCGACGCCGCGGATGCAGGCCGCGTGAACGGCAAACGTCTCGAACGCCATCACGACACCTGCCAATCGAACGCGTTGTACTGATGCTCGATCTCGGCGATATGCCCGCCGCGAATGGTGACACCCACGGCATCGAAGCGAATCGCCTTGAGCGGATAATGCTCCATGAGATAGCAACTTGCGATGCGGCGGTAGCGGCGTTGCTTTTGGGCGTCCACGGCCTCCTCGGGAAAGACCCGCGTGTTGCAATCCAGGGCGACGCGTCTGGTCTTGACCTCGGCCATCACCACGACATCGTCGAGCTCATCGAGCAGCACCAGATCGGCTTCGCCCTCGGTGCAACGATAACCCTGCTCCAGCAAGGTGTAGCCGCGCTCGTTAAAGTAGTCGATGGTGATCAGCTCGCCCAGCATACCCAGCTCGCGGGGACTGAGTCCCTTGATAAACTCGGGCGTCATCGCCCCGCAGTCGAGCTCGCCGTTTTCCCAACGTTCCTTGAGCTGCTGCGTCTTGCTCTTTTTGCTTGCGGCACTCATGGGATCTCCTTTCCCGCACACTGCATTGCCCCGATGATGAGGGCACCTTTCATGCGGGTAAGTACCGGAAGCAAACCAAAAGCTGACCAAATGCCGTCAAAAAACGGGCCGTACGCAACAATCACGTTGCACACGGCCCGCTACCAGCAGGTTTATAAAACCCCGGAGGTCCCTGTCTCCACAATTGACCTAGAAAAGGCGCTCAGTCTGCAGAAAGTTTCCGCAAAAGCTCACGCGGTGCAGAGGACAAAGTCCATGTTTGCGAATGGCCTCGATATGCTCGGGGCTCGCATAGCCCTTCGACTCGGCCAGATGGTACTCGGGATACTCGGCGTCGTACTCGACCATCATCTCGTCACGCGTGACCTTGGCCATGATGGACGCCGCGGCGATGCAGGCGATCTTGGCATCGCCCTTCACCACATCGCGCTCGTTGGGAACGGCACCCAAAGGATTACCGTCCATGAGGACGCAGTCGGGTTCAAGCCCCGTATCGGCCACAGCACCCGCGACGGCAGCGCGGATGGCGCGGGCCATGCCCATATCATCGATATCCTTCGGCGCGATATGGCAAAAACCGATCGCCGTCGCCACCTCGGCAATCTTCACTGAGAGCAGCTCGCGGCGCGCCGGCGTGAGCTTTTTGGAATCGTTGATGCCCCAGATGCGCGGCTCCATCGGAAGGCACACGGCACACACGGTCAAGGGCCCCGCTACCGAGCCACGGCCCACCTCGTCGACGCCCACGACCACGCCATCACCGCCGAGCTCATGCATAAGCTCGTACATGCCGTTGACGCGCTCGCGCTCGGCAAGCTCCTTGGCATGGCGCTTAAGGGCACGCTCGCAAGCCTTGATCACCTGCTGGCGCGGATCCTCGCGATAATGCTCCACGAGGGCGGGGATCTCCTCAAACGTGGCACTCGCCAGCTCGCCGGCAACCTGCGATGCCGAAACCGAGCTCGTCATGTTGGCCATACCAGGCCCTCCTTGCATGAAAATCAGATAAAAAGAAGGGCCACCCGAAGGTGACCCTTGTGTCCAAACGAGTGGACAGACGCTGCGATCTTCTTAGCGCTTCTCGGGGATGCGAGCAGCCTTGCCCACCTTGTCGCGGAGGTAGTACAGCTTGGCGCGACGGACGCGACCATGACGAACGACCTCGAGCTTGGCGATCTTGGGGCTGTGAAGCGGGAAGGTACGCTCAACACCGACACCGAAGGACATCTTGCGGACGGTGAAGGTCTCGCGGGCACCGGCGCCGGCCATGCGGATGACGTCGCCCTGGAAGACCTGGATGCGCTCGCGGTCGCCTTCCTTAATGCGGTAGTGAACCTTGACGTTGTCGGCGACGCGAACCTGAGGAATGTCCTCGCGGATCTGCTGACGCTCGATTGCGCGGATGTAATCCATGTGCAATTCCTTACTCTTCTAGAGGTGCCGTACCACCTTGGCCGGCACGTAGTTGAACAAACGTATTCGAGTATACACGCGCGGGTTTCTGCTGCAAGAACAATTTTTTACGCAGACAAAAAGACAAAACCCGAACATGATAACCGACCGTCTCACGAATGAGACGGGCGGCATGAAGGGGGCTACGCTAGGCGTCTAAACCCAAAACGTTAGGCGGAACGCTTAGCCTCGAGCTTGGCCTGAGCGGCAGCCAGGCGTGCAAGGGGCACGCGGTAGGGCGAGCAGGACACGTAGTCCACGTCGGCCACGTTAAACAGGCCCTTGATGGACTTGGGGTCGCCACCGTGCTCGCCGCACACGCCAAAGTGCATGTCGGGGTTGGTGGCGCAGCCCTTCTCGACAGCCATGCGCACTAGCTCGAGTACTGCCGTGTCGATGGTCTCGAAGGGGTTGTCCTTCAAGATCTTCTTGTGCATGTACAGCGGGATGAACTTGGCCTCGGCATCGTCGCGGGAGAAGCCGAAGGTGGTCTGGGTGAGGTCGTTGGTGCCAAAGCAGAAGAAATCGGCGTGCTGGGCAATCTCGTCGGCGACCATGCAGGCGCGCGGCAGCTCGAGCATCGTGCCCACGGGAATATTGAGCTCGACGCCCTCCTCGGCGGAAACCTCGGCGATCACGCGCTCGATAACCTCGCGGGTCTGGACATGCTCGGCCGTGATGGAAACGAGCGGAACCATGATCTCGGGGCGCGGGTCGACGCCTTCCTTGATAAGGCGGGCAGCAGCCGTGGCGACGGCGCGGACCTGCATGAGCGGCAGATCGCTAAAGACGACGGACAGGCGCACGCCACGCAGACCGAGCATGGGGTTCGACTCGACCATGCCGTCGATACGACGCAGGCGGGCGCGCAGGACGGCAAGCTCTTCCTCGCTGGCGCCAGCGGCTTCCTTCTTGGTGATGGCGACCTCGAGCTCGCGAGGATTATCCAGGAACTCATGAAGCGGCGGATCGAGCAGGCGGACGACCACATCGCGACCGGACATGGTCTTGAACATCGCCAGGAAGTCCTCGGTCTGAACCTTGAGCAGGTCCGCCAGGGCCTGCTGCTTCACGGCTTCATCGTCAGACAGGATAAAGCTCTGGATGATGTTCTTGCGATCGCCCAGGAACATGTGCTCGGTGCGGCACAGGCCGATGGCCTCGGCGCCAAACTCGAGCGCGAGCTCGGCGTCCTCGGGGTTGTCGGCGTTGACGCGTACGTGGTTGGCGTGGCCACAGGTCTCGTCCAGACGAATCTCGTCAGCCCAGGACAGGATGGTGTCCAGGTCGCCGGTAAGCTCGGCCGAGACCAGGTCAACAGCGCCATCAACGACGATACCCTGGGTGCCGTCGATGGAGATGACATCGCCTTCGTGCAGCACACGATCGCTGCCCTCGATGCGCACGACCTTCTCGGCAGCGTCGATGTGAAAGCGCTCAACGCCGCAGACGCAGGGCGTACCCATACCGCGGGCGATAACGGCGGCATGGCTCGTCTTGCCACCGTGGCTTGTCAGAATGCCCTCGGCGGCGACCATGCCTTTCAGGTCGTCGGGGTTGGTCTCCCAGCGGACCAAGATCACCTTGTGGCCCTCGGCGGAACGCGCGACGGCATCGTCGCTCGAGAACACGACCTCGCCCGCGGCGGCACCAGGGCTGGCGTTAAGACCGCACGCCAGCGCCTCGTACTTCTTGGAGGCGTCAAACTGCGGGTGCAGGAGCTGGTCGAGTTGCGCGGGATCGATGCGGCTCACGGCCTCCTCGCGGTTGATCAGGCCCTCCTCGACCATTTCGATGGCGATGCGCAGGGCGGCGGTAGCAGTGCGCTTGCCCACGCGGGTCTGGAGCATCCAGAGCTTGCCCTGCTCGATGGTGAACTCGATATCGCACATATCGCGGTAATGATCCTCGAGCGTCAGGAACACGCGCTCGAGCTCCTCACCTGCGGACTCGAGGCCCGGGGTGGTCTTGAGGTCGGCAATGGGCTCGGTGTTGCGGATACCGGCGACGACGTCCTCGCCTTGGGCATTAACCAAAAAATCACCGTAGAACTCCTTGGTGCCGTCGGCCGGATTGCGCGTGAATGCAACGCCGGTCGCAGATGTCTCGCCCTTGTTGCCAAAGGCCATGGCCTGTACGTTGACGGCGGTGCCGAGTTCGTCGGAAATGCCATGCTGCTTGCGGTAGATGCAGGCACGCTCGTTCATCCAGCTGCCAAAGACGGCCTGGATGGCAAGGCGCAGCTGAAGCTCCGGATCGTGCGGGAAGACGGGCTTGCCGCCGGTGACCTCGAGCTCGGGATACAGGGCGGCCTCGACGTTCTCGGAGAAGATCCCCTTGAAGGTCTCGACGAGCTCCTGCAGATCCTCGGCCGAAAGCTCGGAGTCGACGCGGACGCCAGCGACCAGGCGTGCCTGGGTCAGCGCGTTTTCGAACAGGTCGGCGTCGACGCCCATAACGACGTTGGAGAACATCTGGATAAAGCGACGGTAGCTATCCCAGGCAAAACGCGGGTTTTGCGTCTGGGCGATGAGACCCTGAACGGAGTCGTCGTTGAGGCCCAGGTTGAGGACCGTATCCATCATACCGGGCATGGAAAACGGAGCGCCCGAGCGAACCGACACGAGCAGCGGATCGGAGGCGTCGCCGAGCTTCTTGCCGCAGCGGGCCTCGAGGTCTGCCTCGGCGGCAACGATCTCGTCGAGTGCGCCTTCGGGCCAGACGTTGCCGGCACCGGAGTACTCGACGCAAGTCTGGCAGGTAATGGTAAAGCCACCGGGAACCGGCAGGCCGATGCGGCTCATCTCGGCAAGGTTTGCGCCCTTGCCGCCAAGCACGAAGTTCATGGACTTGTCGCCCTCAGTGACACAGGTGCCCTGGGCGTCGGTTCCAAAACGGTAAACCCTCTTGCAATCGCTCACGA
>CALLFD010000256.1 GCA_937997605.1 uncultured Collinsella sp.
GTCTTAGGGGCCTTATACGTGTTGCTCTCGAAGTCGATGTACTCGGTCTGCTTGAGCAGGCGCTCGATCATCTCCTCGTGATCGAACAGCTCCCAGGCCTCATGCACGGCATCGAGTTTAGCGTGCGTCTCGGGACGGCGCGGCATAAACAGCGTGCAGCAGTCGGGAGCGGCCTCAGTCGAGATATCGAACGTACCGATCTCCTCGGCGCGCGCGATGATCTCCTGCTTGTCCGAACCGATGAGAGGACGGAACACGGGGATCTTCACGGCCTCGTTGACGGCCATGATGTTCTCAAGCGTTTGGGAGGCAACCTGCCCAAGCGATTCACCCGTAACGATGGCCTTGGCGCCCTCGATGTGTGCAATGCGCTCGGCAACCGAATACATAATGCGGCGATACATGATCACGCGCAGATTGCTGGGACAGGTGACCGAAATCTCACGCTGGCAGTCGCCAAACGGCACCACGTACAGGCGGCCGATCTGGACACCCGGCTCAAGCGCACGGATGATATCCTGCACCAAATACTCGCTCGTATCGGGCGTCTGCGGACGACCAGAGAAATGTACCGGCACGCACACCGCGCCGCGACGCGCGAGCATCCAGGTCGCCACCGGAGAATCGATACCTGACGACAGCAGCGTCACGACCTTGCCGGCAGAACCCACCGGCAGACCGCCCACGCCGCGCTCGGAGCGCGCGTACACATAAACGCTACCCTGGACCACCAGTACGTGCACCATCGCATCGGGGTCGTGCATTTGAACCTTTTTATCGGGGAAGGCCTCACACAACACCTCGCCCACCTGACGATTGATGTCAATCGAGGTGAGCTCATAGTCGGTATTGGAGCGCTTAGCGTGCACCTTAAACGAATCGAAGGAACCAAACTCGCGCAGCGCCTTGACGGCGGCGGCGCAGTACTCCTGCGGGTCGCGGTTGGTGTGATACGCCAAAGACACACGAGCAACGCCGGGAACGGTGCGAATGACACGCGCCGCATCATCGGCCTGATGCTCGTTAAAGGTCACGAGGATATAACCGGAAATTCGAGACACGGC
>CALLFD010000257.1 GCA_937997605.1 uncultured Collinsella sp.
TGCCCGCAGCATCAAGCGGTTGAGGAGCCTTGCCCATGTCGAGTGAACCATATGCAATTCCCCCCAAAGATCGTGCTGTTGAGGGAATACTTTGGTATATCCAGCACCATCAGCTTGCCGGCGGCGATCGCCTGCCGGCCGAGCGCGTGCTGTGCGAAGAGATCGGCGTTTCGCGTACGGCGTTGCGCGCTGGTATCACGCGGCTCATCTCGTGTGGAACGCTCGAGAGCCGTCGCGGATCGGGTACGTATGTGTGTCCTCCCAAGCCGCTGAATATCTTCCAGGAAACGTATAACTTTTCCGATGCTGTGCGGACTGCCGGCCTATACCCCTCTTCTCGTCTGGTTTCCACCGGGACCATCGAGGCGGATGAGGCGCTTGCCGACAAGCTTGGGGTGGCTGTAGGCGCTCCTTTACTCCGCATGCAGCGCATTCGACTTATAGAGGGCGAGCCGGCGTCAATCGAGACCGCTCACGTTAACCTGTCCCTGTGCCCCGCGCTTCCCGAGCACGATTTTGAGTGTGAGAGCCTTTACGATGTCTTGCTCAAAGAAGGTGGCGTGCGCGTTGAGCATGGACGTGAGCATATCTCCATCTCGCGTTTGAACGCCGAAGAGGCCGAGCTGCTCCAGCAAGAAGAGGGAACGCCGGTGTTCTATGAGAGCACGATCGAATTTGATAAGGACATGCGTTTTGTGGAGCATTGCAAATCGGTGATTTTGCCCACAAAGTTCCGCTTTGCCGATAACGGCGAAGAGAACGGCATGAGGAGCGTGGCAGGTGAACAATGGCTGAAACAGTAGTTGCCACCCCGGTTTATATGCGCATTCGACGCCGCATCGAGGAGCGTATCGAGCGCGGAATATATCCCACGGGTTCCATGATTCCGTCCGAAAAAGACCTCGCCGAGGAATTTGGTACGACACGCTTGACCATCCGAAGTGCTGTCGATGAGTTGGTTCGGCGTGGGCAGATTCGACGCGTCCGCGGAAAGGGCGCGTTTGTGGCACAGAAAGTGCCCGTTGCGTACGAGCGAACAGGAGGCTTTCGCGAATCGGTTCGTGCTTCGGGTGGCGAGCCGTCCGTCCGTATCCTCGCGCGTTCCAAGCGTTATGCGGGCCCATATTATGCCAACCTGTTTGGCATTGCCGAGGACGATTTGCTGTATTCGATTCGGCGTTTGAACTGCGTCAACGGCGACCCCGTATCGATTGAGACGGCGTTCATCCCGTGCCTGCTGTTTCCCACAATCGAAGATATTGACGTGTCGGTCTTCAGTTTGTACGAGACATATGAGATGTTGGGCCGAAAGCCGGTCATGGCACAGGAAAAGCTCGATATCGAAGCGCTGGGCGCGCGAGATGCCGGCCTGCTTGGACTGGAGCAGGGCGATCTTGCCTTGACGCTTGAGTGCGTGAGCTTCGATGCGAGCGGCCAGGCGATCGAGTACGTCAAGTCGTTTAACCGCGGTGATGCGGGTGGATATACCTATACGTACTAGCTGGTTTTTTTGCATAACGGGCTGAAAAGCTGACGGAATTTTGATTCGTTGGGTCAGCTGTATATACAACCTTACAGGGCTCAAAATCGACCGTTCGCCGAAGGGAATAAATTAATCGACAAAGAGGTATCAAAAAGCCGTAACCTGTAATCGTGATTGGTATCAAATACTAATGATTTGTTGCGAGGTGAGACGATGAAGATGCTCGATTACGTTCAACTCGCCCATGTGCGTATGGGAGAGAACCTCGAGCGTTCGTCTGAGCTGGTAGCGCAGCTCGTTGATATTTTCCAGTCCGGTTCTTTTGACGCGCTGCGCATCGTTGCTTCGGGTTCGTCGCGCCATGCCGCCGATTGCGCCCGCGATTACCTGCAAGATGCGCTGCAGATGCAAGTGTCCGTTGTGACGCCCGAGGCCTTCGTCGATTTTGAACACACCTATCCGCAGCATGCGCTCAACATTGCCGTTTCGCAGAGCGGCTATTCGACCAATACGATCGCGGCGCTCGATTACATGCGCGCACACGATATGGCTGCAGTTGCGCTCACGGCAAACGTCGAGGCACCCATCAAGGAGCACGCTGACATCGTTCTTGACTACGGTGTGGGCGTCGAGTCGGTGGACTTTGTAACTCTGGGCGTCGAGGTTCTCGTTGAGTATCTGGTGCTTTTTGGTATTTACGGCGGTCAGGCGCGCGGAACGGTTGACGCCAAAGGCGTCACCCAGCGTCTTGACGACCTGCGCGAGGCTATCCATGCCAATGCCGTGATGTGTAAGACCGCCGAGGCATATGTCCAAGACCACGTGCTCGAGCTTTCTGAGCACACGCCCGCCATGGTCGTCGGCAACGGCCCCAACTATGGCGTTGCCGAAGAGGCGGCCCTCAAGCTGAGCGAGACCATCAAGATTCCTGCCATGCATCACGAGGGCGAGGAGTTCGTTCACGGTCCCGAGATGCAGATCGTTCCGGGCTATCTGGTGTTTATCGTCGACGATCCACAGGGGTCGGAGCGTCTTGCAAATATCGCCGATGCGCTATCGAACGTTACGACAAAAACGGTGCTGCTCACGGCCCATCCCAAGGGTAGGGCTCACGAGGTTGCGGTGCCTCAGGTGGCTCCGCTGCTCAGCGCAATTCCCAATCTTGTGTTCTTCCAGACGATTGCGGCAATGATTGCCGAACGTCTGAAGTCATGGGATGTGCACCCGTATCTCGATGCCGTCTCCAAGCAAATGGAGGTCAAGGCAGAGGGCTACGAAGAGTCAGTCAATGCGCTTAAGGCCAAAGCGGCTGAGTGTTACGGAATGTAAGCGGGTTTTGGTGCCCGTTGGCATGGGGGATGTGGAAACAACCCCAGAAAGGAGAGACAAATGAAGGAAACCGAGAAGATCGAGATCATGCATTTCGACCAGGAGGGCTATCTCGAGGACGGTAAGGCGCTCTACGAGACCGGCAAGAAGATGACCGCGCTCGCCGACAAGGTCGCCGACGAGGGCTACGACGC
>CALLFD010000258.1 GCA_937997605.1 uncultured Collinsella sp.
TAACCTTCTTGTACAGAGGATGTGCTACACGATCCTCGATTGCTACGACAATGGTCTTGTCCATCTTATCGGAAACGACCTTGCCTACTCGCGTTTTGCGTAATGCTCTTTCGCTCATAATATTCGTTTCCCTCCTTTATGCCTTCTCCGCGAGCTGCTTCTCACGGATTACGGTGTTGACTCGAGCAATGTCGTGCTTGACTTCATTGATCTTGTTGGTGTTGTCGAGCTGATTGGTAGCGAGCTGCAGACGGAGGTTGAAGAGGTCCTTCTTCAGCTCACCGAGCTTTGCAGACAGCTCCTCAGCCGTCAGTTCTCTGATCTCAGATGCCTTCATCATGCTTCACCGCCATTCTTCTGCTCACGGGCAACGAACTTGGTCTTGCAGGGCAGCTTGTGGCTTGCCAGACGCAGCGCCTCACGAGCAACTTCCTCGGAAACGCCTGCGATCTCGAACAGGACACGGCCCGGCTTAACTACTGCAACCCAGTACTCGGGTGCGCCCTTACCGGAACCCATTCGGGTGCCGGCCGGCTGCTGAGTTACCGGCTTGTCGGGGAAAATCTTGATCCATACCTGACCGCCACGCTTGGTGTAACGGGTCATTGCGATACGGGCTGCCTCGATCTGGTTCGAGGTGATCCAGCACGGCTCGGTAGCCTGCAGACCGAACTCACCGTTCGATACGAAGTTACCGCGGGTTGCCTTGCCGGTCATGCGGCCGCGCTGTACGCGACGGTATTTAACTCTCTTAGGGAGCAGCATTAGCGGTTGCCTCCTTCCTGACGGGGTGCGCGACGCTCGCCACGGTTGAAGTCACGACGGCCGCCGCGACGGTCATCACGGCCACCGCGACGCTCGCGGCGCTCGAATGCCGGCTTCGGAGCCTCGATGGAACGGCCCAGACGCGGACCGCCGTGGAGAACCTCACCCTTGTAGATCCAAACCTTAACGCCGATGCGACCATAGGTGGTAGCGGCCTCGGCAAAGCCATAGTCGATGTCCGCACGCAGGGTCTGCAGCGGAATGGTGCCTTCATGGTAGTGCTCGGTGCGAGCGATCTCGGCGCCGCCCAGACGGCCGCCGCAGGATACCTTGATACCCTTTGCGCCCATACGCATTGCACGACCCATGCACTGCTTCATTGCACGGCGGAAACCGATGCGCTTCTCGAGCTGAGCAGCGATGTTCTCAGCTACCAGGGTAGCGTTGGTGTCCGGGTTCTTGATCTCGATGATCGAGCAGCGAACCTTCTTGCCGTACTTCTTGGTCAGCTCTTCCTCGAGCTTCTTGATGTCCTCGCCGCCGCGGCCGACAACCATGCCCGGACGCGCGCACTGGATCATGATCTTGATCTCGTCGTTCTTACGCTCGATCTCGATCGCCGGAACGCCTGCATCGAACAGACGCTTCTTCAGTTCCTTACGGATGTTGTAGTCTTCCACGAGGAGGTCGCCGAACGCATTGTCCTTTGCGAACCAACGGGAATCCCAATTCTTGATAACGCCGACACGGAGACCGTTCGGATTTACTTTCTGGCCCATTGATTACCCTCCCTTATTCTTTCTCGCCAAGAACCAGCGTGATGTGCGAGGTTCTCTTGAGGATTCGATATGCACGGCCCTGTGCACGCGGCATAACGCGCTTCATAACCGGGCCGGGACCGACGTGAACTTCCTTGACAAACAGCTTGTCAGTGTTCATGCCGTGGTTGTTCTCAGCATTTGCGACGGCGCTCTTGAGGAGCTTCTCCATCGGCTCGCATGCTGCCTTGGGGGTATTCATGATAATGGCCATAGCCTCGCCCGCATCCTTGCCGCGGATCAGATCGCAGATCAGCTTGATCTTTCGCGGAGTCATGCGCACGTTGCGTACGATTGCTCTTGCTTCCATGTTACTTTAACTCCTCCTTACTTGCCGTTATTGGAGGTCTTGCTGCCCGCGTGACCCTTGTAGGTACGGGTGGGAGCAAACTCGCCCAGCTTGTGACCAACCATGTCCTCGGTAACGTATACCGGAACGTGCTTGCGGCCGTCGTGTACTGCGATAGTATGACCGACGAACTCAGGGAAGATCGTGGAAGCGCGGGACCAGGTCTTGAGGACCTTCTACTCGCCCTTTTCGTTCATTTCAACGACTCTTTTGATCAGCTCAGGAGCCACAAAAGGGCCTTTCTTAATGCTTCTGCCCATCT
>CALLFD010000259.1 GCA_937997605.1 uncultured Collinsella sp.
TCCAATAGAGATAATTATGCGCCTTAACTGGGATTGTTGTATATAGTCCGTTGGCATAAATACAACAATCCATGACTCTTTTTGTCATGGATATCTCGCCGCTACAACAATCCTTTGGTCTACGCTGCAAAGAACTCAGATCAGAGTCTGGTTACTCACAAGAGCAATTTGCGAACCGCATTGACATGGACAGGTCTTACTACGCCTCGATAGAGGTCTGGCGAAGAAATGTCAGTCTTTCTAACCTCTCTAAAATTGCCAATGGATTCAACATATCAATTGCTGCACTTATGACTGGTGTCTCTGATAAAAAGGATTAGTCCATCATCAGCGAACGCAGTGAGCGTATCAATCGACGGCGTAGCCGGCGGCAAGGTCACGGCACGTGACCGCGCAGCGAGCTCTGCGAGCGAAGGGGACGGCATCGCCGTCCCTATTTCTTTATAAACTATTTCTCTATTAATTGGTTTCACCAAACTGGGTATTACACAAGCTTCTGAGCAGGCTTTTTATCAAATAATTCAAAGCTACCGAATCATCAAAATGGTGAAATTATTTACCCAAAAGAGGGAAGCACATCACCAAAATGGAACCGACTAACAGCTGTTGAAAACTTTTATCCCCAAAATGGTGATTTCCTGTTTTCAGTGGAAAACTCGGGAAGTCATAATATTTACTTACCAGATTTACAAACGAAAGCGGTTCTTAGTCCCAAAACCAGAACAGGTCAGAAGCAAAAATAACTCCTGACCTGCGATTTTCCTGGTGCCCCCGGGCGGATTCGAACCGTCGACACCCGCTTTAGGAGAGCGGTGCTCTATCCCCTGAGCTACGGAGGCATGTTGTACTAGTGTAGCAGATTTACGCCACTACCATGCAGCGCATAGCCGCTCTTCGAGATAGTCATCTACGACGCTCTTTAATGACTAGTCGTTTAAGAACGTCGCGGGTGACTAGTTACCTTTATGGAA
The DNA here is from genome assembly GCA_937997605.1 of uncultured Collinsella sp. GTDB lineage: Bacteria > Actinomycetota > Coriobacteriia > Coriobacteriales > Coriobacteriaceae > Collinsella. The sequence goes on from CALLFD010000259.1 coordinate 972, forward strand.
AAGGCCTTTGATGACGGAGGGGATGCTCTTGGCACCCTTGGCGGTCACGTCGATAAAGTCGGGCGAGCGCACGAGCTTGTCCTCGTCGACGTACTTGCGAACCGCACGCAACGTCTCTTTGTCATCGCGCGTCGTAAACGTAAAGTGGCCGTTATCCTTGGTAAAG
>CALLFD010000260.1 GCA_937997605.1 uncultured Collinsella sp.
TTGCGGAGGTTGTTCTGGGTGTCGAGATATGTCAGGGCGTTGCGCATCTGCTCCAGGGAAAGCGGGTTGGTGTCGCGAGACATGTCCTGATCGACGTACTTGTCATACCATTCGGCCTTGTCATCGGCGCCGGTCAACGTCGATACGGCATCCTGGGCGTTCTTTTTCTGCGTGGCTGTGAACTGGCTGCCGCCGATGATGTAGTTCATGAAGCCGAACATACCCTGACTGATGACTTCCTGGTCAACGGTCATGTTGGACTTTAGGTCTGCAATCTGCTGCTCAAGAGCCTCAACCTGGGCATTAGCAGCGTCATAAGCCTTTTCCGCGGCGTTCGAAGCGGCGCAGGCTGCCTCCCACTCGCTGCGCTTCTGCTTGCGAACTTCGACAAGCTTATCGTACTCCGCCTTCTTGTCGGCCTCGGTCTGCTGAGCCTGCTCGTATGCCGTCTTCGCAGCGTCACGCTTACTGGCCGCGTCCTTGTACTCCTTGTTTGCAGCATCGTATGCAGACTGGGCAGATGCCACGGCAGCGTTGGCGGCGTTGGCCTTCTCCTGCGCGGCAGCGACGGCAGCCTGGGCGGCCTGCAGATTTGTCTGTGCGGTGGCGTCGGCATCCGTCGCGGCATTGAGCTCCGTCTGCGCGGTCTTGAGCTCACCAGCAGCAGCGATCTTGGCGGCCTCAAGCGCACTCAGGTCGACACCCGTACCCGAGACGGCAGCATCGAGCGCGGCCTGCGCCTGGTTGAACTTCTGCTGGGCGTTATCGCGCGCGGTGGTTGCGGCTGCGAGCGCAGCGGCAGTCTCCTGCTTCTTGGCCTGGGCAGTCGTCAGAGCGGCCTCAGTGTCCTTCTTTTCCTGCTGGGCGCTAGCCTCGGCAGCCTTGGCCTGGTCCAGATTGGCCTGTGCAGTAGCAACGGCCTTATTGGAGTCATCGAGCTTTGCCTGTGCGTCCTCGACGGCCTTCTTGGCGGCCTCGTACTCGTCCATACCCATGGCCTCGAGCTTGGCCTGGGCATCATCGAGGGCCTTCTTGGCCTCATCCTGCTTTGCCTTGGCGTCCTTGAGCGCCTGGGTCTTATCCTCGACACTCTTGTTGGCCTGTTCGAGCTGATCGTTCAGGTCGCCCAGCTTCTTCTGCTGCTGCTCGGTCTTTTCGACGGCCGCTTTAAGCTCGTCAATCTTCTCCTGGAGCGCGGCGACTTCTGCTGCGTTCTGCTCGATTTCGTTGTCGCTCACAGCCTGCGAGGCCTGATCCTTTTGCTGCTGCGCCTGCTTTTGAGACTGGCCCGCCGCATCGGCCTTCTTCTGGGCGGCATCGTAGGCGGCCTGAGCGTCCTTGAGCTGCTTTGCCGACTCCTCGGCCAGCTGGGCAGCCGTCTTTACGACCGCTTGGTTACCGGCGGCAACGGTATTCTCTACAGAACTACCCCCCCCCTGAACAGAATCGCCGTTATCGGTTGACGGTGCGGCGATTGCCGCCAGCGGCGACATGAGCGGCTGAGCGATGAGGCCCGCCGTCAAAACGGTTGCGACGGCGCGGTTAGCAACGCCCTTGACGTTGACGGCCTTGGCCCGAGGCTCAAAGTGCTGTGGACTGTAGTTTGCCATGGCTTTCTCCCTTTGACACGGATGTATCCATACGTATCAAACGGTAGCTGTCGATTTTTGAATTCTGTTGCGCAACATTGGCGACCAGCGTATTTTTTGAAATTCACGCTCTCGTGCTTCACAGTTTCGTCACATTTGAAGGAGCTGGTGCATCATATTCTCGCGGGATGGAATTGAGCCTGTGATTTGCATTTGCTCCCGCGTCATCCGCCCTATCGGATTCCGCATCCAACAGACACCCCGCCCGCCACGGTGTAGAGTTAGGACAACGGGCGCGTTGCGCGGACCGCGCTGGAACGAGGTGGACATGGAACTCGACAAACAACAGATCAAGCGACTACGCGAACGCCATCACCGACGCCACGGCATCCGCCCTGCTCATAGCGAAGCCATGGAAAACATCACCCGCTTCCTCAAGCGCGCATTCAACATTCGCGAAGGTCGCGCGCCCTATCACGTAATCCGCAAGCGCTTTGTAAACGGGGCGCGCCTGACCGGCTCTCACCTGTGCATCCTCATCATCGCCATGCTCATCGCGAGCATCGGCCTCGATATCGACTCGGACATCGCCATCGTGGGCGCCATGCTCATCTGCCCGCTTATGGGATCGGTCCTTGCCATGGCATATGGCATCGCCACGCTCGACCGCGAGATTACCGTCGAAGCCGTCGCCGGCCTTGCGCTGCAAATGGCCTTTTGCCTGGTCACATCCACGTTATACTTTAAGCTCTCGCCCCTTGGCACCACCACGGCCGCCATTATCGACAACTCGACGCCCACCGTGTGGGACCTCGCTGTCGCGCTCGCCGGCGGCTTTGCGGGCGGGCTGGGCAACTCACGCGACCAGGAGCCCGCAACGCTCATCGCCGGCGTGGCCGTGGCGACCGCGCTCATGCCGCCCCTGTGCGCGGCGGGCTACGGCATCGCCATCGCAAGCGGGTCGCTGTTTCTCTCGGCGCTTTACGAGTTTGGCATCAACGTGGTCTTTATCGCACTCGAGGCCGAAGCCGTACTACTTCTATTGCGCGTGCCGCTCAAGCGTGACCTCAACGGCGACGGCATTGTGACCGCCAAGGAAAACGCCGAGGTCGACGAGCTGTCACGCAAGGTGCGCCGCCGCATTATTGTGGGCACGGCGATCTTTGCCATCCCCTGCATCGTTATGACCGCGGGCTCCATTGGCTCGGCGCAGGCCGGCGTGCAGGACGGCTACGGCGTCACCGAAACCACGCGCGAGCTTGCGGCGGTGCTGCCGGGCTTTAAAGATTACACCGTCGCCGTCGAGACCTCGGCCACCGAAGGGGACGAAGAAGGCATCGTCGAGCGCGAGATTGTCGCCCATGTGACGACAGGCGAGGCGCTTGGGGCACACGACCGCCACGTCGCCCGCAAGCTCATAGACCTCAAAGTGCCCGAACTCGATCGCGTGGAGTTTGATGTGGAGTAATGCGGAGCATGGGATGGCTCCCGCGCACAGGCGCAAGTCGCGGCGAGGCTCAGACGCGACGCAGGCACATGCAAAAAGCGGGACGTAGTTCACGTCCGCGCCCCGCTCGCTGTTTTATTGCCGTGAATCAGACGTCTGCATCGACATCGCCAGACTCCACCGTAAACGCCGGATCGGTGCTCACAAGATAAAATCGGGTCACCTCAGTATTTCTAATTAGGTAAATCTGCCCCTGATTGCGTCGGCGCGATATATACGCAACGTGAACCGTGCCGAATTCTTCGCCGTTTTCCTTCTTTAATACCAGGATATTGGGATCGTCCGTACGCTTAAACTGCCCGTCAACGCAGCTGCCGTCTTTGTCGACCAGTTGCCACCGATGGTTATCCTCTTCAAGAAAGGCCAGGGTTTCCAGACTCGTCTTGTCGTCCCGATAGTAACCGTCAATGGCAAACCCTTCGGAAGCGCATTCCTGCATATAGGACGTTTCTCGGCTTATAGCAAACAACCCTGTAGCGCCCAGGAGCACAGCCAGGCAGACCACTGCAAGGGTTATCGAAATAGCACGGCGACCCATGTTAGCCCAACCGATAGTTGTTTAACGGAGCACGAAACATACCTGGAACCTCCGATATCAGGGGAACGTCGCCAGCAGGCTGGCGACAACTATATGTTTCTAACATCAAACCATATGGCTGCCACTCGCGGAGGGGGCATCGGCGAACGGCGTGTTTTCATACTCCATTGGTCAAACCTAAGCGCGGCCCTACAGCTCGTACTTGTACACGCGGTAGATGTACTTATCGGCTTCCATCTCGTAGGTGGCGATGGGTAGACCGTAGCGGTCGTCTCGTCGTTTGGCAGATAGGTCACACTGTGCTGGCCTGCGTTGAGCGAAAAATCGCCTTGGGCCTGCAGTAACTTGTCCTCAAAGCCCGAACCGGCCCAGAAATCGGGCAAGCCCACGGAAGGCTGTAGCAAGGTCATTTGCGCAACATATGTCCAGCAAAAACGGGTGGTAGCCGGTACGACTACCACCCGTTTGTCTTATATCCGGCTCGAAGTAGGCCAACTACTTCTTAATACCGCGCCCCAGACGCTTGGCGACCGATGCAACGGCCTCCTCACTGGCCGGTCCACAGCTCACGCAGCCATCGTGGGCACGCATCTGGCCGGTGACCTCGTCCATCGCGAGCGGCGCCACCTTCTCGAGCTTAAAGCCTTTACCGGCGCGCATGTTTTCCTTGGCCACGCTAATCATGAGCTTAATGCGGTTGAGCTGGTTGACCTCGGACGCACCAGGATCATAGTCCACCGCGACGATGTTGCTCTCAGGGTGCTGGCGGCGTAGCTCCTTAATCACGGCCTTGCCCACCACGTGGTTGGGCAGGCACGCGAAGGGCTGCGTGCAGATGATGTTGGGCGCACCGTGATCGATCAGGTCGAGCATCTCGGCCGTGAGCAGCCAGCCCTCGCCCATGTTGTTGCACACCGAAAGCACCGTACGGGCCTTGTCGGCCATGGTGCCGATGCGCTCGGGTGCCTCGAAGCGGCGGGACTTTTCGAGCATCTCCTCCACCGGTGTGCGCATCCAGTCCACGAGCTTGATGAGCGCCTGCATACCAGCGCGCGTGGTAGCAGAGCTTCCCAGCTCGTCCTTCTGCAGCTCGGCGTTGCTCATGGAGTACAGGAAGAAGTCGAGCAGGCCCGGCACCACGGCCTCGCAGCCCTCGCGCTCGATCACATCGACCACGTGGTTGTTGGCTGTGGGGTGGAACTTGACCAAGATCTCACCGACCACGCCCACGCGCGGCTTGGTGCCCTCGCCCACGAGCGGCATGGTGTCGAACGCGCGGATGGCCTCACGCGCAAGCTTGGTGTAGTTGTGCCTGTTGAACTTGGGCGCCAGCTTGCGGGCGCGCGCCATGTACTCCTCGTAGAGCGCGTTGGCGGCGCCGGGCGTGGCCTCGTACGGGCGGCAACGATAGAGCATCTGCATCATCACGTCGCCAAAGAGCACCGCGTAGACTGCCTGCTTAAGCAGCGCCGGCGTAATCTTAAAGCCGGGGTTATCCTCGCCGAGCGCCACGGCCGAAAGCGAGATCACCGGGATCTCGGGGTGGCCGCTCTCGCGCAGGGCCTTGCGGATGAGTGCGATGTAGTTGGTGGCACGGCAGCCGCCGCCGGTCTGGCTGATAACCACGGCCGTCTTGGACAGGTCGTACCGGCCGCTCTCGATGGCCTCCATAATCTGGCCCGTTACCAGAATCGACGGGTAGCAAATGTCATTGTTCACATAGCGCAGGCCAGCCTCGACAGCGTCGTGATCGGTCGAGGGCAGCAGCTCCAAGTTGTAGCCAGCACCACGGAACACCTCTTTGACCAGGTCAAAGTGGATCGGCGCCATCTGCGGGCACAGGATGGTGTAGCCCTCCTCGCGCATCTGCTCGGTAAAGGGCACCTTGGGCCACGCGGTCGAAGCGCTCTCGCGCTGAGCCTCAAACGTGTACTTGCGGCTCGCGAACGCGGGGGCATCCGTAGAGGGCGCCACCGGCGCGGCATCGCCCTGCTCGTAGGCCTCGCCCGCGGCCGTGGCCTCGGCCAAGCGCTCGGCCTCCTGGTCCTTGAGCGCGGCCATGAGCGAGCGAATGCGGATGCGCGCGGCGCCCAGGTTGGATACCTCGTCGATCTTGAGCACGGTATAGATCTTGCCGCTGGCCTCCAGGATTTCCTGCACCTGATCGGTAGTCAGGGCGTCGAGACCGCAGCCGAAGGAGTTGAGCTGAATCAGGTCCAGGTCGTTGCGCATCGTCACAAAACGGGCGACGGCGTACAGGCGGCTGTGGTACATCCACTGGTCGACGACGCGGATGGGACGCTCGGGCTTCACCAGGTGCGCAAGCGAATCCTCGGTAAAGACCGCAAAGCCAAAGCTCGAGATAAGCTCGGGCAGGGCGTGGTTGATCTCGGGGTCGTTATGGTAGGGGCGGCCGGCGAGTACGATGCCGTGGCCGCCGTGGTCCTCGACCCACTTAAGAGCCTCCTCGCCCATGGTCTGGATATCCTCGTGGAAGCGCGCATCGGCCTCAAAGGCAGCGTTGACGGCGGCATCGACCTCGGAGCGCGTGATCTTGGGTCCGCGCACGCGACCGCGACCGGCTTGCGCATCGGCCACACGGTCGACGGCGAGCACCTGGTACAGACGGCGCTTGAGCTCGGTCTTGTCGTGATAGGGCACAAACGGATACAGGAACTCGATGTTCTGCTCGCGGATCTCGTCGATGTTGAGTGCCAACGCCGTGGGGTAGCTCATGACGATGGGGCAGTTATAGCAGTTACCGGCAGTCGGATCCTCCTTGCGCTCCCAACGCACACACGGCATCCAGATAAAGTCGACATCGCGGTCGATAAGGTTCATCACATGGCCGTGGCTCATCTTTGCCGGGTAGCACACGCTCTCGGACGGCATGGACTCGATGCCCGCCTGGTAGGTCTTTTTGCTCGACTGGTCGGACAGCTGCACGCTAAAGCCCAGGCGCGTAAAGAATGCATGCCAGAAGGGATAGTTCTCGTACATGTTGAGCGCGCGCGGGATGCCGACGGTGCCGCGCGGGGCCTCGTCGGGGCTCAGCACCTCGCGGTTAAACAGCAACTCGTTTTTCTTTTTGAAGAGGTTGGGGGCCTCGGTCTTTTGCTTTTTGTGGCCGGCGCCCTTCTCGCAGCGGTTGCCGGTAATGAAGCGCCTGCCGCCGCCAAAGTCGTTGACGGTAAGCTGGCAGTTGTTAGAGCAACGGCCGCAGCGGACATGCTTTTGCGTCACGGTGAGGTGTGCGATGTCCTCGGCCGAGAGGATGGTCGAGGTGCCGTCGGCGCCGGCGCGATCGCGGGCGAGCAAGGCCGCACCGTAGGCGCCCATGCAGCCGGCGATGTCGGGACGCACGGCATGAACGCCGGTGAGCTGCTCAAACGCGCGCAGCGTCGCATCGGACATAAAGGTGCCGCCCTGGACGATCACCTGGCTGCCGATCTCCTTGGGGTCGCGCAGCTTAATGACCTTGAACAGGGCGTTCTTGATGACGGAATAGGACAGGCCGGCCGCAATGTCGCCCACCGTGGCGCCTTCCTTTTGCGCCTGCTTGACGCGCGAGTTCATAAAGACCGTGCAGCGGCTGCCCAGGTCGACCGGGGCCTTGGCATGGATGGCAGCGTTTGCGAACGCGCGCACGTCCATATTCATAGAGACGGCGAAGCTCTCGATAAAGCTACCGCAACCCGACGAGCAGGCCTCGTTGAGCATGATGTGCTCGATCACGCCGTCCTTGACGCGCAGGCACTTCATGTCCTGGCCGCCGATGTCCAGGATAAACTCGACGCCGGGCAGGAATGCCTTGGCGCCGCGCAGGTGCGCAACGGTCTCGATCTCGCCGGAGTCGGCCTTGAGGGCCTCAATGAGCAGCGCCTCGCCGTAGCCCGTGGTGGTCACGTGGCCGATGGTGCAGCCGGCGGGGATATGGTTGTAGAAATCGGCCATGATGACCTTGGCCGTGCCCAGGATGTCGCCGTTGTTGTTGCCGTACCAGGTGTGCAACAGCTGGCCGTCCTCGCCCACGAGCGCGGCCTTCATGGTCGTGGAACCGGCGTCGATGCCGATGAACACGCGGCCGGTGTAGCCGTCGAGCTTGCCCTTGGGGACGACCTCGGTGTCGTGGCGGTTCTTGAACTCAGCAAAGTCCTCATCGGTGGCAAAGAGCGGATCCAGGCGCTCGACCTCGGCACCCTGCGTGTCGCCCAGGCTGTCGATGGCATCGATGAGCTGCGGGAACGTGCTGAGCTTGTTGGACTCGTGCGCCATGGCGGCGCCGCTCGCCACAAACAGGTGAGCGTTTTGGGGCACGATACGGTGCTCCTCGTCCAGGCTGAGCGTGAGGTAGAAGCGGTGGCGCAGCTCGGAGAGATACTGCAGCGGGCCGCCCAGGAAGGCGACGTTGCCGCGGATGGGACGGCCGCACGCCAGGCCCGAGATGGTCTGGGTCACGACAGCCTGGAAGATGGAGGCGGCCACGTCCTCGGGGCGGGCGCCCTCGTTGAGCAGCGGCTGGACGTCGGTCTTGGCAAAAACGCCGCAGCGGCTGGCGATGGGATAGATGGTGGTGGCGTTGGCCGCGAGTTCGTTAAGGCCGCTAGCGTCGGTGTGCAGCAGAGTGGCCATCTGGTCGATGAACGCGCCCGTGCCGCCGGCGCAGGTGCCGTTCATGCGCTGCTCGATGCCGTTGTCGAAGTAGATGATTTTGGCGTCCTCGCCGCCCAGCTCGATGGCAACATCGGTGGCCGGGATGAGGGTCTCGACGGCACGCTTGCTGGCGATGACCTCCTGGACAAACTCCAGGTCGAGCCACTGGGACAGCAGCAGGCCGCCCGAGCCGGTAATGGCGCAGGTCATCTGGGCCGTCGGCAGCACGGTCGCAGCGCCCTCGAACAAGTCGCGGGCGCAAGCGCGGACGTCGGTGTGGTGACGCTGGTACTTGGCGTAGACGATCTGGTTATCGTCGTTGAGCACGGCGAGCTTGACGGTGGTGGAGCCCACGTCAATGCCCAGGTGCAGGTTGCCGCGAGCGTTCTCGGGGTTGAAAATTGCGCCTTCGGGGGCGTGGGCGGCGGCTACGGGCTCAGCGGCAGTGACGGGCTCGCTAGCGACGGACGTCTCCCCTGCCGCATTCTTGGCCTCGGCAACCGCCTCGGCAACTTTCTCGGCAGCCGCGGTCGCGGCCTTCTGCGCGGCGTCCACCACGGCGGGCGCGGCCTCGCGTGCGGCAGCGACCATGCGGTCCTTGATGCCCTCGACGAGTTTGCTCATCTGTCTCTCCTCTTAGTTGTTGGACTCGACGGTTGCGACGGTGTCGGCCGCATCCTCGAGCTGCAGGTTCAATAGCTTCAAGCCGTATTCCGGCACGTTGATATCGATGGGTTGGCCATACAGGTCGCCGGGGCGCACAAAGGCGATAACCGTCATAATGCGCGCCATGGTCTCGGGCGATTCAGAAAGGTCACGCTCAAACCAACGCTGGATCATGCCGACCTCGGCACTCACGACATAGGTGACGTAGTAGTCAAAGAAGGTGCCCAGCGCCAAGCCCAAAATGCCCGTCTGTGCGCGCGGCACCACGGCCTCGCGTGCGGTATCGATGATCTTTTTAATAAAGGCGGGGTCGCCGCCCGGGCCCAGCAGCGATCCGATTAAATCGCGGTTGGCCGCAAGGTAGCGCAGCAACTCAACCGAACCGGGTGCCGGCTCGAGCTCATCGATGTTGTGATAGAGATCGGGCAGCTGAGCTGCGGTGATGAGCTCAATGCGCTCACGGATCTCGGTCAGCAAGCCGTCCTCGATTTGATTGATAAAGTCGGGGATATCGCGGTAGTGCGAATAGAACGTGCGGCGCGTAAGGCCAGCGCGCTCGGTGAGCGACGCGACATTAATGCGCGAAAGGTCGCCGCTTTCGGCAAGCTCGCTGGCAAGCGCCTGGCGAAGGGCACGCTGTGAGCGAAGGGACCGGCGATCGCATTTCTCGAGCTGGGACAAGCGTCCTCCTTGTTACTCAGACTGTGCGCTATTGCACAGTGCGAGTATTATTGCACACCGTGTGCATCAACACGTAAAGGCAATATTTTGGATGTGACGAAGAGCAGTCCCTTTGTCACATTCAGCGACCGCCTAGGTTGTGCCAGTTGTGCCCGGCTTTTGGAGTGGCATTGCCGATTGTTCAAAATGTCATTCGTGGGTAGAATAGTGTCGACGGCAGCCCAAGTTCTGGAAAGCTGGGCAGCGCCGTTGTTTGCATTAGGGGGTCAACGCCTTAGCGGCGGCGGCCCCTTCTGTTGCGCTTCGAACGCTGCTTGAGTGCCTCGGAAAGGCCGACAAGCGCCGTGAAGAACGAGACCAAAGCGGTCAGAAGCCTCACGAAATCAATCAGATCGGTCATGGGCATCACCTCCCATCAGATGGAGGGCGCTGCCCGACACATGGAGCTGCCGTCAACGATACCGATTCTATCAAAACTTAGTTATATATACGAATATATGTTCGCATGCCAAAGGTGCAGGGTTCTCATGAAAAAGGGGCTGTCCCTTTGCCACATTATTCGATGACGGTGCGAGAGTTTTGCTTATGCATGGTGGCAAGCATGTGTTTGGGGACAGCGTGGACCATGCAGCTGCCGATGGTCGCGCTCGCAGCGGCCTTGGCTGCATCGCTAGCGTTTTTGGTCGCGTAGCTGTGACGGAAGCGTTTGAGCATTGCAATGTCATTGCCGCCGTCGCCGTAAACCGCGACCTCGTCCTCGGCAATACCGTAGTAGCCCGCCAGCCAGGCCACGCTCTCACCCTTGTTGCACGCCACGTCCGTGATTTCGAACATCACCGGATCGAACGGCGCGTTGACCACGCGGTCCGAGCGCTCGGCCAAATACGCCTTAAGGTCGCGCTCCAGCTCGGGCGAGGTCACGCGACAATTGATCTTGCATACATCGTGACGCAAGATATCGCCGATCGACTGATCGAAATACTGCTCCTCGTGATACCCGCCACGTGCACGCATGCCGCGCATCACGATGCGCTTGATAGGGCTGTCCTTCTTAAAACCCGCCTGGTGCATCTCGAACGAACCGCTCGAGAACATGCCGTCGGGCGTGGAGCAGTCGAAGCAAATGTCCGGGAACGCCTTGAGCAACTCCTCGGTAACCTGTGGGTCGATGGTCCAGGTTTTGAGTACCTCGCCATGGCTGTCGCGCACGATGGATCCGTTGGAGCAGCAGGCGTCAAGCGCCAGGCCCGTAAAGCCATGCTCGCCGACCGGCAGCGTCGAGCGTCCGGTCGCGGGAACCACATGCAGGCCAGCCTCGGTCAGCTCGCGAATGGCACGGCGAATGGTCCCGTCTGCCTCGTGCAGGGCATTCAACAGCGTTCCGTCTAAGTCACTCGCAAACATCTTGATCATGGATATGCCTCTCCTTCGTCTGCACGATATTGTAGACGAGAACGGGCGCGCCCCAAGAGAGGCGCGCCCGTCAGACGAAAGATTGTCCTACACCGCGGCGGGGCCGTGTTCGCCGGTACGGATGCGGATAACCTCCTCGACCGGCTCGACCCAGATCTTGCCGTCGCCGACGGCTCCGGTGCGAGCAGCGTTGCAGATAATCTCGACAATTCCGTCGACGTGCTCGTCGGCGCAGATGAGGGTGAACTGTACCTTAGGGATCGTGTTGACGAGCAGCTCGTTGCCGCGCACGTATTCCTTCCAGCCATGCTGTGCGCCGCAACCCTGCACCTGGTTGATAGTCATACCGCGAACATCGGCAGCAAACAGCGCGTCTT
>CALLFD010000261.1 GCA_937997605.1 uncultured Collinsella sp.
GACGGTTCCGCCCGTCGCGACCAAGTCGTCCAGAATCAACACGGTATCTTTAGAGGTAATGGCATCGGCGTGGATCTCGATAGAGTCGGTGCCATATTCGAGATCGTAGCTCTCGCTCACCGTCTTGCGAGGCAGCTTGCCCGGCTTGCGTGCGGGCACAAAGCCAGCGCCCAGGGCGACGGCCACGGGCACGCCGACCATAAAGCCGCGAGCCTCGGGACCCACGACCTGGGTGATGCCCATGCCGGCAAAATGCTCGGCCAGGGCATCCACCATGGCCTTCAGGGCCTCGGGATTGCCAAAGAGCGGCGTGATGTCCTTAAAGACGACTCCGGGCTCGGGATAGTCGGGGATGTCGACGATGTGAGATTCGAAGTCGTACATGACGTGACCTTTCATGGATTGCCGGGTGGACGGCGGTTATTTACCCGCGTTAGCAGACAGGCTATGCGAGGGGACGACGACCTTGGAAGGATGCACGAGCGACTCGTCCTTCGCGGCAACCGCGGGAACGCTTGCCTCTTCGCTTTTAGCCTTGGTGGACTCGGAACGCGTGATCTCCTCATCGAGAGCATCGATGTCAGCGTCCTCGACCACGGCATTGAGTGACTCGAATACACGGTTCTTGAGCAGAGCGGTATGGACGCCCTCGGTGAGGTCATGCAGCTTCTTAAATGCACGCTCGAGCTTGGCATCGCGCTCGTCGTCGGAAGTATCCATACCGAGCATGCTTACGAGCACCTGCTCAAACATCGAGGACTCGCGGTTTGCGGACGATACGTACTGGCGCAGGTTGCGCGGCTCGATATGGAAGCGCGAAAGCTCGGAGCAATAGCGGATGATCGGGAAATCGCGGCCATCGACAAGCTCGCGATTCTGCGGGCTCTTGATGATGCGAATAAGGTCGTTCTCGGCCAGGGAGCGGATAAACGAGATCTCAACACCGAGCATGTCGGGAATCGTCTCGATGGGATGCAGCTTTTGCTTGGTCTCCTTGGGCTCCGTCTTAAGCGGAACATCGGACAACAGGCCCACCTCGTAGGCGAGCGTAGACAGGTCCGTGGCGTTTTCCAGGCGCTGCTTGATCACGTTGAGCGGCATGTAGCGAGTCTTCTGGAGGTGCAGAATGACCTCCAGGCGGTCAACGTCCTCCTTGGAGTACTGACGATAGCCCTTAGGCGTGCGATGAGGGGTGATGAGCCCCTCATCTTCGAGAAATCTAATTTTTGAGTTCGAAAGATCGGGGTATGCGCCTCGAAGTAGATTGACGACCTGGCCGATACTCAGATAATTGCGTTCGGCCATGCCCTACTCACCGGTTTCGATGCGCTCCGGCGTGCTCTCGTGGTAGATGAGCGTAAACGTACCGATCTGGACTGAAGAGCCATCGTGCAGCGGCGCGCCGTTGACGATGGCGCCATCAACCCACGTACCGTTGAGCGAGCCCAGGTCTTCGATGCGGGCACCCAGACCCTCGCGAATAATGCGCGCATGGCTACGCGACACGGTCATGTCGTTGAGGAAGATGCCGTTAGCGGGATCGCGGCCGATGGTGGTCACATTATCCTCGAGCTCAAAGGCTGCACCGGTTTGAGGGCCTTTGACGATAGATAAGACGGGCGCGGTGATGTGCACGTTGGCCATGAGGTCGGGAACGGTGACATCGCTCGAAGGAACGCGGAAAACGCAGGTGGCGTCTGAGGCCTTATCGTTCTGAGGCATATTGTTAACCATGCTGTCCATGACAACCCCTAACTTAACGCGGACATGCCGCAAAGAATGAACTGTACGTAATCATACCCCAACGACTTAGTCTTCGATTTCGGGGTTAAGAAAGTCGATGTCTTCGTCCTCGGGATGCGCCACGGCTTGTTTAATGGCTGCTCCACCCTTAATGGAATAGATGACGGCGGTGAGCATGGAGAAGATGACGCCGCCATACACAAAGAAGATGCCAAGCGGTACCGGGCTGCCGTTGAGGCCCGGGAAGGCCGTGAACGTGGCGGGCAGCAGATGCCAGCCATCCACAGTGGGAAAGCCCAGAAGCATAAGCGAGAAGCCGGTCATGAGCAGCGCCGTCGCAATCTTGCCGGGAAAGACGACGTCGATGGGGCGGCGGTGATAGTGGCGCACGATGAGCGTGCCGATACCAAGGTAGATATCGCGACCAATGATGAGCACACAGACCCAGATGGGAAGCTCGCCGCGGACCACCAGGCCCAGTACGCCGGTAAATAGCAGCGCACGGTCGCAGATGGGATCCATAACCTTGCCGAGCCACGAGACCGTTTTGGTCATGCGGGCAATCTGGCCGTCCATCCAGTCGGTGGAGGCCGCGATGGCATAGATGACGATGGCGACGACACGGTTGTTGTCCGTCACAAACAGGTACAGGAAGACCAGCGTGAGGATCAGGCGCGTGAAGGTAATGAAATTGGAGATCGTGAAGATCTTATTCGACGGGTAATCGGAGGTGCCGATAAGCTCCTTTTTGATCTTCTTTTTGATGCCCACAGGACTCCCCCGCTGGTAAACGACAAAACTTTCGATACTATACCCGTTCTGGCGATGTCTATCCAGCGTAAGCATAGAGAGTCCAGACATGTGGAGGACGGTATCGGGCGGGATGTCTATCGCTTTTGTGTACATCAGCCTCCAAAAACGACATTTTTCGGCATTTATGGTGGCCGATGCACACGTTTTGATTCGGTGGTTACATCGATCGGGAAAGTTGTTGCCTTAAGCAAATTAATCATGATGTGCTGGTCGAGAAGGGCTGGCGCCAAAAGAGCCCAACGGCCGTTACGGCTTCGTTAGAAACGCGCCCCACCATGGATGGTGAACCCGAAAGGCAAGGCGCGCGGGCACGGCGACTCGGCCCGCGCGCCCGGAAGAGAAAGGACGAACC
>CALLFD010000262.1 GCA_937997605.1 uncultured Collinsella sp.
CGGCAGTAAGCTCGCCGCGTGCGGGCGGCAGTGCCGAGAAAAATCGCTCCGTCACGCGACGGCAACCGATGTCCAGCGAGCGCGTTCCCTCCAGCGCAAAGACCCCGCGCTCAGGCGCATAGACGCCCGTCGCGAGCTCCGTGGAGCCACCGCCCGAATCGGCGACGATGATGCGCTCGCCAGCAAAGTCGTGTGCCACGCCAAAAAACGTCAGGCGCGCCTCGACCTCGCCCGGAATCACCTGCGGTTCGAGCCCCAGATCGCGCAGACCGTCCAGCAGCAGCGCGGCATTGGACGCATCGCGCGCGGCACTCGTGCAGGTGGTGCAGACGCACGCGGCCCCAAAGGTACGGGCTTCGTCCACAAACATGCGGCACGCAGCGAGCACGCGCTCAACGGCCGCCTCGCAAAAGCGCCCCGTCGCATCCACGCCCTCGCCCAAGTCGGTGATCTCGGTATGCTTGGACGATTCCACGATCGCCCCGCCCTCGACCTGCGCCAGCACCAGTCGCGACGACACCGTTCCCAGATCGATCGCCGCCACCTTATATCGTTTGCAATCTGCCATTGCGGGCTCCCCTCCGGGCGCTATTTGCCGTTGGACACGACCGTCTGGCCCTCGACACCGTTAAACCCAAACAGCATGTCGAGCGCCTGGATGTACCACGGGGCGTCCTTACCGACTTCTTCGATTTCCTTGGCAACTTCGCTGGCCTTCTTGGCGTTCGACGACTTCTTGCTCGAAGACGAATCCGAATCGTCGTCCAGGCCCTGCACTTCAATCCTCTTCTCGCCGGGCATCACCAGGCCCAGATCCTCGGACGCCGCATCCTTAATGCCCTCCTCCGAGAGCAGTTTGTCGACGCTTTTTTGCAGCTCATCATTGTATTGCTGACGAATCTCGACCTGCTTGGCCAAGATATCGCTCGAACGCTTTGCCACGTACAGATCGCGCACGGGGAAATACAGGCTCACGAGCACCAGGGCAACGACAATGCCGATGAATAGCCCTCGCTGAGGACCGTGGGTAAAGTCGTAGATCGCCTTGACCACCGCGTTGTCGTTGGCGTAGTGCATAAAGTCCGAGCCCGAAAGACGGCTCGAGGGCCTGCTCGACCTGTCGTGCGTCTGGGCCGAGGGACGCGACGCATGCGACGAACGTACCGGGCGCACCGGTCCATCTGACGAAGTATTCACTTGAGCATTGGGGCGCGAGGTACTTGTCGGGCGCTGCATGGAGCGGTCGGCGCCGGCGTAGGCGGACCCACCGAGCTGCACCGTGCGCGCACG
>CALLFD010000263.1 GCA_937997605.1 uncultured Collinsella sp.
GAGATTACAGACTGTGACTGGAGTTCAGACGTGTGCTCTTCCGATCTGGTCTGCGGAGTGTTCTGAAAGCTAAGCCCGGCCCGCGCCTGCGGTGACGCTGCTGCGAGCGGCCTGCGATGGGGCCGTTGTTGGTTGAGGCCGCTGGGCTGATGTGGGGGCACGTGGCCGTTGCGGGCCCTGGTCCCGGCGGCGCCCTCGGCGCTTTGCGCCTGCCGCCTTTGGGGACTTTGGGGTCGTGCGGCAGCTGCGGCGCTGCACGCCTGCTGCTTTGGGTGACTTTGGGGTCGATTGGGGTTGTCTGCACAATTCGCGGTATCATGGTGCGGAGTTTTGAAAGGAGCCGCTGGTGGTCACGACGACGTTTGCTTCGCCTTTGGGCGAAATCTTGCTTGCCGCTGATGGCCGCGGTCTGACGGGACTTTGGTTTGAGGGGCAGGAGCACTTTGGCTCTACGCTTCTCAAAGAAGATGCGGAGCACGTTGAAGGCGCCGATGCGGTTTCCGGTACTGGTGGCATGTCGCCGGTGAGTCCGGTAAATGGTGCGGCCTCTTCGGTGCTTGAGCGTTCCTGGGCTTGGCTGAATGCTTATTTTGCAGGGCAGGAACCTCGGTTTACGCCGCCGTTGCATATGATTGGTACGGCGTTTCAGCGCGAGGTTTGGTTTGAGCTGCTTTCTATTCCGCGTGGCGAGGTCGCTACGTATGGCGAGATCGCCCAGCGTGTTGCCGCTCGACATCGTGTACCGGGAAACGAGGCACCCGTTGTGTCTCCTCGTGCGGTGGGGGCTGCGGTCGCACGTAATCCCATTTCGATTATCGTGCCGTGCCATCGCGTGGTGGCGGCCGACGGATCGCTCAACGGATATGCCGGCGGGCTTGACCGCAAGGAGTGGCTGCTTCGGCTTGAGGGCGCGTACGAGGAGTAACGCTCGAGTACTTTGCCTGTAGTAGCCGACTTCGACCAAAGCTCGCTCGAGTTCGCTTTGATCAAAGCACTTAAGACCCTTGTTTTCTGTCAATAGTGCTATCTGTTCGTTGATGGATATCCACGACTTCTGGTATTTCATTTAAGCCTCTTGATATAAAAAGAGCTGGAGTTGCGCATCGTTGAGAGGCTTTCCAGCTTTAGAGACATAAAATTATAAGATACGATGACCTGCGTCAAGGAAGCTGCCAGATGACCTTGGAGCGGCTGATTGCCTAGCCTAAAACCTGATGCGCGGGACGGCGCCCCACGCTATTCAGCGCGCTTGATAGGATGACGAACCACAGTCTTAAGTTTCTCCGGTGCACATCTGCGTGGATCGGAGAGATAGATTTCGTGATGTAAACGGGTGTCTGAGAAGTCGGGGACATAGCCCTGCTCGGTCATGTATTCATGCATAGCGTTTACGGTCGCCGGTTCGTTGTCGTAGGGCCCGGTGTGCATGCATTGAACGCAGAGACCCTCGTCAACTTTAAGCAGCTCAACGGCGGAAAAGTCCAGTTTCTTCTTGGTCGTGGCTTCCGCGACTGCCCAGTCAAAGTCATCTTGGGTGACGAAATCGGGCAGGCGGATGCACGAGATAAAGTTGAAATCGTCCTTGCGTACATAGTCGATGTCGCCGCTCGGGGAGTCTTGCCACCAGAAACCCTCGAGCGGCGGTACCACAAAGTCGAAATAGCCCTCGATACTCCTTGAGCCTTTCTTCGACATCTTGACGGTATAGGCGATGCCGTAAAGCAGCGGCAGGGCGGTTTGATACTCGCCACCTTCGGTATTTGGGTCGCCCTTTCCGCGAACGGCAACGTAGCTCATAGGCGGGACAGTTACGATACTCGGCTTGCTTGCAGGTTTGTAGAGCTCCTTGCATTCCTTCTTAAAGTCGAACGCCATGTTGGCCGCCTTTCTGCG
>CALLFD010000264.1 GCA_937997605.1 uncultured Collinsella sp.
CTTGCGGGGTTCCATGAGCGAATCCGCCCGATGTCCTGACGCTGCAGCTCACAGGTGAGTAGCGCGCCAAAATCCTTGCCGGAGAAATCTTCGATACCGAGCGTTTGGGCAAAATCGTTGCCGGAGCCAACGGGCAGGACGGCAAGAGCGGGACGGACCGCCTCATCCTGCGTCATGAGTCCATTGACGACCTCGTGGATCACGCCGTCGCCGCCAAGGGCGATAACGGTGCGATAGCCCTCGGCCTGTGCGGCAAGTTCTTTGGCGTGTCCCATGCGCTCGGTTAGCACCAGGTCAAACTGGGATGCGCGCGCGGTCATATCCAAAAAGCGCTGCAGGCGCTCGGCAACCTCGCGCGCGGCGCCCGACTGGGCGGCAGGGTTGGCGATGATGAGCGTGCGACCAAAATCAGTTGCGTGCATGGGGCGACTCCCGGCGTATGAAGTTACGGTGCGGTCGCGCTCAGGTCGAATTGCCCCGATTGTGGCTGCACGGCGATAATTACATCTACTCTATCAGGTCGTTGTGGCGCTCGATAGCCTCTGCCACCGTGTGGCCCTCGTCCACGATAAGCGAGCGGCGCTTAGGGGACACAATGCGCTGTGCGGGATACACGCCACGGTGGCCGCCGGCAAGGTAGCTAATAAACGAAACGATGACAAAGAAGTCTGCGGCCGTTCCATGGAACAGGTCGATGGCCATCATGCAGGTGGTGATGGGTACGTTGAGGCCGGCGCAGAAGACGCCGAGCATGCCGAGGGCCGCCATGAAGCTCGGGTCGAGTCCGGCGAGGCAGCCGATCCATCCGCCGAGCGCCGCACCGATGCCAAACAGGGGCGTGACCTCGCCGCCTTGGAAACCGGCGCCTAGGGTGAGCGCAGTTACGACGAGCTTGATGGCGGCGTCGGCGAGGGTGGTGTTGCCGGCAAACCCGGCGCCCGAAAGCCACGTGGAAAGGCCGGCATACTCCCAGGCGTCAAGCATCGCATAGGCCGCGAGAACCACGAGCGCACCGATGAGCGCACGGACGAGGTAGTTGGTGATAAAACGCGCGTACAGGCTCTTGACCGTGCGGACCGACCAGGCAAAGAGACGCGCTGTGAGGCCAAAGGCGACAGCACCGATAACGACCACGGCAACTGTCCTTGGCGTCATATCGGGAACGCTGGCGATGACGTTGGCCTCATACTGCGTGCCCAGGGCGAGTGATGTAAAGTAGCCGGTAAACGAGGCGACGAGGCAGTAGATGCCTGCGGTGTAGTCGATCTTGCCGATAAAGCACATCTCCATGCCAAAGAAAGCCCCGGCGAGAGGCGATCCGAACACGGCGCCAAAGGCGGACGAGATGCCGGCGAGCATCAGGTCGTGATGATCGTGCTTTTTGAGATGGGCGAGGTTCGAAACATTGCTGGCGATGGTGCCGCCAATCTGCACCGCAGCTCCCTCGCGACCGGCCGATCCGCCCGTTAGGTGTGTGAGCGTGGAGCAGACGAAGGTGAGGACGGCCATGCGCATATGGATGAGGCGTGTGCCCAGGGCGGAGTCGATGACCAAGTTGTTGCCGCGTTTGGCGGCAAGGCCGTGGTTCTTGTAGACCCACGCGGTGACCACGCCCACGACGGGGAGCAGGGCGTAAACCCACACATGGTGCTCGCGATAATCGGTTGCGATATCCAGCGAGGCTAAAAACGCCCAGGCGGCAACGCCCATGGCGAGCGAGACGACAACTACGAGCGCGAGCAGCTTGGTGCTCGCGAGCATGTTGCGGGCATTGCGGCGCGTATCGGCAGCCAAGAGCTGCTCGGAGCGGGTGAGCTGGTTGCGACCGCTGATGATCAGATCGGCGGGAGAGAAGCTGCTGCCGTCCTTGTCCTGGCGGGTATCATCAGACGGGTCGTGTGCGTTTTCACGTTTATCGATAAAAGCCATAACGTCCTCTTTTAAGTTGCGATGCATGCATTATAAGACGGCGGCCTGGGCTTAAGGCGATTGGCAGGTTTCGGATTTGTTGCCAAGGGCGCGTGGCCGACAGGTGTATTCGCGGTCGCGGGCAATGCCTTGAGCGGGCGGAGGGGGATTATACTGAATCAAATATAAAGAATCGGCGCCGTCGTTGCGCGCCGTGGCATGTAAGAGGTGTTTATGGCAGAGACGCTTATCCCGCTGGAGGACGCGCAGGCAATCGTTCTTTCGCAGGTGCACAGGACCGATGTCGTCGAGATCCCGGTATGGCAGGCGGCCGGTCTTCCCCTGGCCGAGGACGCCACGGCCGATATCGACATTTCGCCGTTTGCCAACAGCGCTATGGACGGATATGCCGTGCGCTCGGCGGACTTGG
>CALLFD010000265.1 GCA_937997605.1 uncultured Collinsella sp.
ATGGCGTAGTCGCTGGCGCCGTCATGCCCGGCTGGAATCAGCGTATCGTCCATATCGGTCAGCACAAGTTTAATCATAAGGCCCCCATTCGTATCGGTCCTACCTATTGTAACGACCAGCCAAAATAAACCTGTCCCTTTTTGGCAGGTGCGCTAGTATAGGGAACAACAGATTCGATGCGGGAGTGCCGGCGGTGCAAACCACAAGGCTGAGAGGGCATGGGGCCCAATCCTTTGAACCTGTCAGTTAATGCTGGCGTAGGGAGCATGCCGCCTTTACAGGGGCGCTGTCTATGCACAGCGCCCCTTTTCTATGCCAAGGAGGCATGTGCAGTGATTGATTCGGAACAGCTTAAGCAACATATGGTCAAGGCCGTGGAGGAGGTTCGCGCCACCAATCCGATGGCCGGCTCCATCACCAACACGGTGACGATCGACTTTGTCGCCAATGCGCAGCTCGCCGTGGGCGGTTCGGCCGCCATGGTCTATCTGCCCGACGAGGGCGAGGCGCTCGTTGCCGGCGGCGGCGCCATCTATCTCAACATGGGCACGCTCTTCCCCATCTACGAACAGACGATTCCCCGCGCGGCCAAGGCGGCACACGACGCCGGCAAGCCCTGGGTGCTCGATCCGGTGGGCCTGGGTATCGGTAGCCTGCGCACCCAGCTGGTAAACGAGCTCAGGCAGTACAAGCCCGCCATCGTGCGCGGCAACGCCTCCGAGATTATCGCGCTCGCCGGCCTGTGGGGTCTTGAGGGCGAGGCGGCCGATCTGAGCCGCGTGCGCGGTGTCGATACCACCGACACGGTCGACGCCGCCCGCGATGCCGCCGTGGCGCTCGCTCGCTACACCGGCGGCGCCGTAGTGGTCTCGGGCGAAGTCGACCTGATCACCGACGGCACGACGGTGGCCAAGTCCCACGGCGGCAGCCCGCTCATGTCCAAGATCACCGGCTGCGGCTGCTCGCAGGGCGGCGTGCTGGCCGTGTACGCCTGCGCTGCCGATCCGTTTACGGCAGCCGTCTGCGGCACCGCCGTCTACAACGTTGCCGGCACGCGCGCCGCCGCTGTCGCCGATGCCCCGGCAAGCTTTAAGGTCGCCTTTATCGACGAGCTCTACCGCGCAACCGCCCAGGACATTGCCGATAACCAACTCGAGCTCGAGGAGGCATAGGCCATGTCCGAGCCCACAACCAATGCCGGCGTGAACACGCTCGTCGCTGTGGCCATCGCCCCGTGCGGCACCGGCGATGAGCTATCCGCCGAGGTCGCCGAGGTCGTGCGCGTCATTCGCGACAGCGGTCTGCCCAACCGCACCACCTCGATGTTCACCGAGATCGAGGGCGACTGGGACGAGGTCATGCAGGTCGTGCGCGACGCAACCTTTGTGTTGGCGAGCAAGGGCATCCGCACCGAAGTCGTGCTCAAAGCCGATATTCGGCCCGGATTTACCGACACCATGACCGGCAAGCTTGAGCGCATGGAAGCGCAGATCAAAAAGCAGGAGGAAGCACGATGAGCATCCGCGACAACCTTGATATCTCGGCCTATCTGGTACTCGGCCCCGAAAACACGCTGGGACGCCCCGTGGGCGATGTGGTGGCCCAGGCACTCGACGCCGGCTTTACCTGCAT
>CALLFD010000266.1 GCA_937997605.1 uncultured Collinsella sp.
TCCATGAGCTGCAAGATTTCCTTGGACGTCTTATAGTCAAGCGCGCCCGTGGGCTCGTCGCACAGCAGCAGGCCCGGGTTTTTGACGAGCGCACGGCCGATGGCGCAGCGCTGCTGTTGGCCACCCGAAACCTGACGCGGGAACTTGTTGCGGTGCTCGTAGAGGCCCAGCGAACGCAGCAGGTCGTCGACATTGAGCGGGTTTTTGGACAGGTGCGCCGTGACCTCAATGTTTTCCTTGATGGTGAGGTCGGGCACCAGGTTGTAGAACTGAAAGACAAAGCCCAGCTCGCGGCGGCGGTACTCACCCAGGTCGGCGGGCTTGAGCACCGTGAGGTCGCAGCCGTCCACCATGATGGAGCCGGCGTCGGCATCCTCCAGGCCACCGATCAGGTTAAGAAACGTCGACTTGCCCGAGCCCGAGGGCCCCAGCATGACGCAGATCTCGCCGCGATTGATGGACGTGTCGATGCCGTCGAGCACCGTCAGGCGCGCATCACCGTCGCCGTAATGCTTTTTGAGCCCTTTGACCTGGACATAGGCTTGCTTTGTCGCCATGCTCCCCCCCATTGTTAGCCTATTGCTACTTTTATAGGGTAATAGTAAACCCAAGTGAACTATTTTTGGGCGAGAGTGGGGGTTTGTTTCAAGACTAGTCGTTGGGGACGTTCTTAAACGACTAGCTGTTGGGGGCGCTCTTTCGCCACCCGGCAGTTAGGGACGTTCCCTTTCTGCCGGCAGCTGGGGACAGTCCTTGGCAAGCCGGCGGTTCGGCAAAGACTGTCCCCGATGACTAGTCGTTTAAGTCTGTCCCCAATGAGTACCCGATGACTAGGTGGCTAGGCGCGGGATTTGTTGTGAGCGAGGGCTAGGCCTACGGCGGCGATGGCGGCAGCGAAGAGCACGGTGACGCCCAGGTCACAGGCGATGTCGCCCAGCACGGTGGACGTCAGGTCCGCGGCGAGCGCCTTGCCGATCGCGTCGTTCACCCAATATGTCGGCACAAAGTGCGCCACGGTCTGCACGGCCGAACCCATGAGCGACAGCGGCATCCAGGCGCCACCCAAAAACGTCATGAGCATGCCAAGCAGGTTGCCCACACCGTTGAGCAGCTCCTCGCGCGCGCCCAGGCTCGACAGCGTAAAGCCAACGGCCAGTGGCGTCAGCGCTAGGGCAAACGTTGCCGCCAGCGCCAGGCACACGCGGCCCACGCCGACCTCGGCAACCGCGCTGGCAAAGCCCACGACGCCCATCATGCTCGACACAAACCAGATACAGACGGTGAGCACGGCGGCGGCCGCAAACACGGCAAGCGAACGCTGGCGATCGGAGATTGGGCCGGCATCCATGCGGCGCACGCGCTCGGGCTCGTTCATGCCCGAAAACACCAAGCCCACCGACACGATGACCGACGAGATAATCGCGTACGCGCCAAAGTTGAAGTACGACTCGAGCGTGGCGGCAGCAGCCGAGTCGACCTTGACCCGCTCGATCTGGACCTCCGCGCGCTTTGCAGCGGCATGTTCGGCGGCCTTGGCAACGTCGCCGTTGGAGGCAGTGGGCTCAAGTGCGGCTGCAGCGCCCGCGAGCGAGATCCAGCGCGAAGCCTCGGCAGACGAAAGCGCCGCCGCCATGGTGCCGGCACCGTAGGTCACATCGAGCTTGGGCAGGGACTCCCCCGCGCGGGCAGCCGCGACCAGGTCGTCCTCGAACCCCTCCGGGATAAAGAACACGCAGTCGGCGCTGCCCTTGGCGCTGTTGCTCTTGGAGAGCGCGTCCGCAAAGTCGTACGTGTCATCGCCGACGCCCGTGACCAGGTCAAACCGCGAACCTAGGTGCTTGGTGAGCGCACGTGAAAGATCACTGCCATCGCGGTCGACCACGATCACGTTGGCGTCGTAGGGCTTGTACTCGGTGAGCTGCGACGAGTTCCAGCTCACCGATGCCGCGATGAATACGCCCATGAGCGAGATGAACACCGTGTAGATAAGCAGATAGAGCGGGTGCGCGAGCGCCATGCGAAGCGCAGTCTTAAAGGTGCTCATAGCGGCTCCTTCCAAAGATCAGCGTGGCGGCGGCGACAAACACCAGGGCCATCAGGACGAGTGCGCCCACGCGAACGGCAAAGGGGCCCAGGTCCTCAAAGAAATACAGGCGGTTGAACATGTCGCAGATGAGCTTGACGGGGTTGAGCCAGCACTCAGCTGGGCAGGCGCGGGCGACGTCGTCGGCAAGCGCCATCGCCGGCTCGCCGTAGAGGCCGGCGAACAGGGCGCACGTGGTGGCAAAGCCCGTGAGGATGCCCGACTTGGACGCCTTGCCGCCCTTAACGGGAAGCGTGCCCACAAAGAGCCCCAAGCCCGTGGCGGCAAGCGCGGAAGCGGCGCCGCCCACCAAACACAGTCCCTCGCGCCCGCCAAAGTCGATGCCCACGACTAGGCGCACGTAGCCGATCGCGATCGCCATCGAAGCAAAGGAGACCAGCCACGAGCCGACAAAGATGCCAGCCAGCGACGCCGTCTTGGAAAGACCGCCCACGCAGCGACG
>CALLFD010000267.1 GCA_937997605.1 uncultured Collinsella sp.
TGGCGTCGACATCGACATCAAGCTCTAAGCGATATCGCTCATAGCTTAAAGGGCCTCGCTGCCGTTTCGGTAGCGGGGCCCTTTTGTTTTGAATGATGGTTTGGACTGCCGGGTAATGCTG
The DNA here is from genome assembly GCA_937997605.1 of uncultured Collinsella sp. Lineage (GTDB taxonomy): Bacteria > Actinomycetota > Coriobacteriia > Coriobacteriales > Coriobacteriaceae > Collinsella. The sequence continues at coordinate 122 of CALLFD010000267.1, forward strand.
CCGAGTAGGTGGTTGCGGCGCCCTATTCGCTCAAGGGACGCAGCGATGCCTCCTCAAAATGGAAGGATCGCAAGTCGTCTTCCGTTTCGATGCACGCGCGACCAAAGTCATCGACCGTTTTAAAGATGCCTCGCGTCAGCTCGTCTCCAGCGGGGGAGCGGGCGATAACGTGCTCCCCGATCCAATTGAGGTGAGCGATATATTCGTCGTGGACGGGCGCGAGCGGACCGGCGTCTTCTTCCTTGGCGTTGAGGCGCTCTGCCCAGGCATCTACAGCGTCTATAACTGCGTGATAGACCTCATCGAGGAGCATGTCGACGGCGGGAACGTTCTTGTTGAGGTCTGACAGGCCGATTGCTGGCAGGCCGCCATCGGGAACCTCCGCGGGCACATAGTTCACGTTAACGCCGATGCCACAGACCGCAAAGGGGTTGCCTTCGTTATCGCGTGCGGCCTCGACCAGAATGCCGCCGAGCTTGCGTCCTCGCGCGACAAGGTCGTTGGGCCATTTAAGGCGAATCTCGTTTGCAAGACCCTGCTTTTCGAGTGCTTCGAGCACCGCTAGGCCGCTGACGGCGGCAAGACCAGAGAACTTTGCAGGATTAACGCATGGGCGCAGGACAAGCGAAAGCAATAAGTTGCCGGCGGTTGAATCCCACTTGTGGCCGCGCCGGCCGCGTCCTGCTGTTTGAGCCCGGGCGGCAAGTCCTGTGCCGTGCGGCGCCCCCTGTTTTCCTGCTTCGAGCAGGTCATCGTTGGTCGATCCGGTTACGTCGACTATCGTTAATTGGGCATTCATAACGGTTGCTACCTCCTAAGTTGATAAGGCAATCGCGTAATGGTGTCGAGAGATAGACACTATGTGAAGCCTTTGTCGCATTTGGACAATTTAATGTTAACACGTCTACAACGACTAAAATGCGCTATCCTCTCTTGGTCGATGTAAACACGTTAACAATCCAAAGGAGGTTAGTGATGGGTTTCACGATTCTTGGAACAGGCTCGGCGCTTCCTAAGCGCAGTGTTTCTAATGACGAGCTGTCTGAGTTCCTCGATACCTCGGATGAGTGGATTTTTACTCGCACAGGTATCAAGAGCCGCCACGTCTGCACCTCCGAGTCACTTGACGACCTTGCCGTAGCGGCGAGCGAGCGGGCACTCCAGGTGTCCGGAATCGACGCGAGCCAGCTGGATCTGATCGTCTGCTCGACGACGACGGGTGACCACCTTGTTCCCGCTGAGGCGTGTGCCGTTGCTGAGCGACTAGGCGCGACGTGCCCTGCCTTCGATGTCTCGGCGGCTTGTGCCGGCTTCGTATTTGCGCTCGATGTCGCCGAGGGCTATATCGCCCGCAGCCGTGCCGAGTGCGTGCTAGTCGTTGCGGCCGAGCAGATGACGCGCGCGCTCGATTGGACCGACCGTGCCACGTGCGTGCTCTTTGGCGATGGGGCAGGAGCCGCAGTGATTGGGACTGGGGGAGACAACCCCCTTGCCGTTGAGCTTTCGACGGCGCCCGACGTCGAGACCTTGCGCGTTCCCGGTCTGCTCGGCACCTCGCCGTTTAAGGCTTCCGCAGATAGCGCGAGCGTGCTGTCCATGAATGGCCGCCGCGTGTTCAAGTTCGGCGTCAACGCCATCTGCGACACGGTCCATAAGCTTGCGATCGATGCGGGCATTTCGGTCGAAGACATCGATCATTTTGTATTCCATCAGGCTAACGAACGAATCCTGAGCCAGGCGGTCAAGCGCCTGGGCGTGCCGGACGAGCGCGTGGTTCGCACGTTGCGCGAGACCGGCAACATTTCGAGCGCATGCATTCCGCTTGCCCTCGACCGGCTGGCAAACGCCGGTGCACTTCACACAGGCGACACCATCGCCTTGGTTGGATTTGGCGCCGGTCTGGATATAGGTGGCTATCTGCTTCGTTGGAAGTAGTCGCACATAGGAAATAAAAACGCCCTAGGGCACAACCAAAGGAGAACTACCATGGCAGATCAGAAGACCTTCGAGCGCGTTTGCGACGTTATCCGCGAGACCGCCGGCCTTGACGACGTCGAGATGAAGCCCGAGTCCACGCTCGAGGAGATTGGTCTCGACAGCCTGGGCACCGTCGAGATCCTCGTCGCCGTCGAGGACGAGTTTGGCATCCAGCTCGATACCGAGGAGAACCCCAAGACGGTCGGCGAGTTCGCCGATACGGTCGAGGCGGCATTGGAGAAGTAGAGATGCTCAAGACTCCTCTCTGCGATCTGCTCGGCATCGAAAAGCCCGTGTTCCAGGGCGGTATGGCCTGGATTGCCGATGCCTCGCTGGCGTCCGCAGTGTCCGAGGCGGGTGGCTTAGGCATCATCGCGGCCATGAACGCCGACGCCAACTGGCTTCGCGACCAGATTCATAAGCTGCGCGCCAGGACGGATAAGCCCTTTGGCGTCAACGTCATGCTCATGAGCCCGTTCGCCGACGAGGTCGCCCAGGTTGTGATTGACGAGCGAGTACCGGTCGTCGTGACGGGTGCCGGCAATCCCACCAAGTACATGAAGGCGTGGAACGAGGCGGGCATCAAGGTTATTCCGGTCGTTGCCTCGGTGGCGCTGGCGCGCCTCGTGGCGCGTCGTGGGGCCACGGCGGTTGTTGCCGAGGGCACCGAATCGGGCGGCCATATTGGCGAGACCTCGACGATGGCACTGGTGCCGCAGGTCGTCGATGCGGTCGACATTCCCGTCGTGGCTGCCGGCGGTATTGCCGACGGCCGCGGCATGGCGGCCGCCTTTATGCTGGGCGCCGCCGGCGTGCAGGTGGGTACGCGCTTTCTGATCGCAGACGAGTGCACCGTATCGGAGCAGTACAAGGAGATGGTCCTGAAGGCCAACGACACCTCGACGCGTGCGACCGGCCGCTCGACGGGACACCCGGTGCGTGCCCTCAAGAGCCCCTTTACCAACGCCTACGCTAAGAGCGAGGCGGCGGGCGCAAGCGTCGAGGAGCTCGGGGCCATGGGCACGGGCGCCCTTCGCAAGGCCGCCAAGGACGGTAATTACGAAGAGGGTTCGTTTTTGTGTGGACAGATTGCCGGCATGGTTAGCGAGCGCCAGAGCGCACGTGAAATCGTTGACGATCTGGTCGATGGCGCCGAGCGCGTCCTGAAGGGTGCGTGCGCATGGGTAGCGTAGCGTTTCTGTTTGCCGGCCAGGGTGCCCAACACCCCGCGATGGGCGTCGATCTGATCGAGACATCGCCGGCGGCCGCCGAGGTGTTCGCCATTGCCGACGAGGTGCGCCCGGGGACCAGCGAGCAATGCCGGAGTGCCTCCAAGGAGGAGCTCTCGCAGACCGAGAACACGCAGCCGTGCATGTTCGTTCACGACCTGGCAGCGGCTGCCGCCCTGCGTGAGCGCGGCGTGGTACCTGCCGCCTGTGCGGGATTCTCGCTGGGCGAGGTCGCCGCGCTCACCTTTGCGGGGGCGTTCGATACGCGAGCGGGCTTTGAGCTCGTGTGCGAGCGCGCGGCGCTGATGGCCGCGGCTGCCGAGCGCCATCCGGGCGGCATGCGCGCCGTCATCAAGCT
>CALLFD010000268.1 GCA_937997605.1 uncultured Collinsella sp.
CGCCCTTGCCGGCGCCCTGCTTGCCGTACTGCGAGCCGCCGCGCGAACGCATGCGGGCCTTGGCGTGCACATGCTCGGCCGGAACATCCAGGATGCGCGGCGCGATGGCCAAGATGTCGAGCATACGGGCCTGGGCCAGTGCGGGGTCGATGGTCTTGGGCGCGGCGTATTCGGCGATGACGAGCCAGCGGCCCGGCGTCTGCGGGCAACCCTCGTACAGGTCGATGGCAGCGGAGTAGTCGGGCAGGTCGGCATCGTAGACGCGATAGCAGCTCACGCCCTCGCGCTTGGCCCACTTGCGGCGCAGACGGGCATTCTTGCGCAGGCGGTTGGCGAACTGCTCGGACTCCGGGATGAGCACGGGCAGCGGCTTGCCGTCGCCCAAGTCGAGCGTGGCGGCAGGTTCGGGCATGGGGGTGTTGGCGGCTTCGCCTTCGACGTCCGTGGACTGTTCCTCGGCGTTTGCGCTGGTCGCAGCCTCGAATGCCGCGGCGGCGTGGTCGAGCGAGGGCCAAACCTCAATAGCCGCCTCCTCGTTATTGGGCATAACGGCGATGGAGCGCGCGGGCTCGGCATGGAGCGCGCGGGCCATAAGGCCATCGCGGGTGAGTGCGGCGACCGGCGCCGCGGAAAGCTCGGGCGCGCGACGCAGCTCGCCGACCAGCGTCATGGCGTCGTGCATGAGTGAAAGCGGTGTCTCGGTGGTGTCTGCGGCTACGGCGGCTCCGGCGACGGCGCCAGCATGGTCCAGCACGGTGGCGGACTTGGCGGCGCAAAAGTCGACAAAACGCTTGTAACCAGCGCTCTTGACCATGCGCTCGGCGGTCTTGCGGGCGGCGGGGTCGATGTCTGCGGCCACGATGCGCGCCTGCCGCTCGCGCGCTGCCGCCTCGCGCTCGCGCGCCTCGGCAAGCAGCTGCTCCCACAGGACAGCGTCGTGCAGCTGCCAGCCCTCAAAGCCCCAGCGCTCGCGTGCGGCGCCCGGGGCGCGGTCGGTCAGAATGTTCACGGCCTCCAGCAGCAGACCGCCGCCGGCGCACGAGGCATCGATCAGCGTGGGAAGGGCTTCGTTTTCGTAATCGTCGGCCGTCAGCTCGCGCTCGCATAGTGCGGTCCAGCCGACCTGCGCCAGCACCAGGGCGGCGTAGTCGGGGCGCAACACGTGTGCGCCCTCGCCGGCACGGGTCGCCGCGGGCGGCAGACGCTTGAACAGCGGGTCGCCCGAAAGGTCCAGGCTGATGCTCGCGCGGCGCTGACGCAGCGAAAGCAGCAGGTGAACATCGGGGTCGGCGGCATCGACGTCGGCGCGACGGCCCGTGGTCTCGGCCAGACGGTCGCACAGCGCGTCTTTGGCGCGCAGGGCCGAGAAGCGCGTGTTGCGCAGCTGCTCGGTCACGCCGCGGGCGGTGATGGCGATGGTGGCGCCGGGGCGGATGATGGTCTCCCAGGCGATGTCGTAAACGCTATCGTACAGTTCATCGGCATCCTGCGCCTCAAAGCGCCCGAGTACCACGAACACACGGCTCGCCAGGCGCGACCACAGACAGGCGCGGTAGCCTTCTTCGAGCTCGCCCTCAAATGTAGCGCGGCCCTTCAGCCGGCGAACATGCGAAAGCCCGAGGTGTTTAAGCTCATCGGCGAGTGCGGACTCAAAGCCCTCGGGGCAGCTTGCGTAAAATTCCATGGGTGACCTCTCTGGTTGCGTCGCTCCATTATATGATGGATACTTCGTTTACTCTCGCCCCCGAAAGGAACCCATATGATTGATGCGTGCCCCGATTCCGCTGTGCTCTTTTTTGACGTGGACGGCACGCTGACGTCGTTCGATCCCGACAACATGACCGACAAGGACTTTTCGGCGGTTTGCCCCTCGCAGGCGGTCGTCGAGGCGTTTCATCGCCTGCGCAATGCGGGTCACCAGGCATTTATCTGCACGGGTCGTCCCTTGTGGCTGATTGCCGATGGTCTGCGTGCTTTGGAGCCTGCGGGTGTCGTTGCCATGGCGGGGGCGACGCTCGAGGTCGAGGGCCGCGTGGTGCATGAGGACTGCTTTGACGAGGGCGTTATCGCGGAGCTTGCACGCCGTATGGCCGCGGCAGGGATTGAGGCCTTTTTCGAGACCAACGTGGCTACTTTTGCCCTGGAACCCGCGGGCGTTGAGCAGTCGTCTCTGGTCGGCACTTCTGTGGTGCACAGCGCCGAGGAAATGCGCGTCGACGGCAGTCTGCGCGTGGGCAAGGTGTGCATCGTCGCGAGCGACCTGGCTCGCGTAGCCAACGATGACGGCTTTATCGATTGCGAGTTTGAGCTGTGCAACACCGGTGGCCAGAATCGCGAGCTGAGCCCCAAGGG
>CALLFD010000269.1 GCA_937997605.1 uncultured Collinsella sp.
GGCCCTTTAAGCTATGAGCGATATCGCTTAGAGCTTGATGTCGATGTCGACGCCAGCGGGGAGGTCGAGACGCATGAGCGAATCAACGGTGCCCGAGGTGGGGTCGAGGATGTCGATGAGGCGCTTGTGGGTGCGCATCTCGAACTGCTCACGGGAGTCCTTGTTCAGGTGCGGCGAGCGGATAACCGTGTACAGGTTGCGCTCGGTGGGCAGGGGGACAGGACCGGAAACGCGAGCGCCGGTCTTCTGAGCGGTCTCGACGATGAGCTTCGCGGACTGATCGACGACCTCGTGATCATAGCCCTTGAGGCGAATGCGGATCTTCTGGGTAGCCAACTTAAACCTCCAAAGAGTGCGAGAGATGTTCTCGCGGATTACGTAACAGGGAGCTCGAACTTAGGCGTTCTTGCTCATGACCTCGTCCACAATGGACTTGGGCGCGGGCTCATAAGAGTCGAACTGCATCGTGTAGGATGCACGGCCCTGGGTCTGGGAGCGAAGGTCGGTAGCGTAACCGAACATCTCGCCCAGCGGCACCTTGGCACGGATGAGCTTGCTGTTCTTGCGATCCTCCATGCCCTCGATCTTGCCGCGGCGACCGGAGAGGTTGCCCATAACGTCGCCCATGTACTGCTCGGGGGTCTCGACCTCGACAGCCATAATCGGCTCGAGCAGCTGCGGATCGGACTTCTTGAGGGCGTCCTTGATAGCCATGGAACCGGCGATCTTGAAGGCGGCCTCGGAGGAGTCGACCTCGTGGTAAGAACCGTCGAACAGGGTGACCTTGACGTCGAGGACCGGGAAGCCGGCGATAACACCGGTGTTCAGGGCCTCCTGGATGCCCTTGTCGATGGACGGGATGTACTCCTTGGGCACGACGCCGCCGACGATAGCGTTGACGAACTCGTAGCCGAAGCCCTCCTCCATCTTCTCGAGCTTGATGACGGCGTGGCCGTACTGACCGCGACCACCGGACTGACGGACGAACTTGCCCTCAGCCTTCTCGACGTCGTGACCAGCGGTCTCGCGGTAGGCAACCTGGGGCTTACCAACGTTAGCGTCAACCTTGAACTCACGGAGCAGACGGTCGACGATGATCTCGAGGTGCAGCTCGCCCATGCCGGCGATGATGGTCTGGCCGGTCTCGTGGTTGGTGGACACCTGGAAGGTCGGGTCCTCCTCGGCGAGCTTGGTCAGAGCAAGGGACATCTTGTCCTGCTCGGCCTTGGTCTTGGGCTCGATGGCAACGTCGATAACGGGCTTAGCGAACTCGATCTTCTCGAGGACGATCTCCTTGCCCTCAGCGCACAGGGTGTCGCCGGTGGTGGAGTTCTTGAAGCCGACGCAAGCGACGATGTCGCCCGCGGCAGCGTCGTCACGGTCGATACGCTCGGCAGCGTTCATCTCGAGGATGCGGCCGAGACGCTCGCGCTGACCGTTGGAAGCGTTAACAACGTAGGAGCCGGACTCGGCGCGGCCGGAGTAAACGCGGACATAGGTGAGCTTACCGACGAACGGGTCGGTCATGATCTTGAAAACCAGGCCAGAGAAGGGCTCGTCGAAGGAAGGATGACGCTGGATCTCCTCGCCGGTGTCCGGATCGGTACCGGTGACGGCCTCAACGTCGAGCGGGCTGGGCAGGTAGTCGACGACAGCGTCGAGCAGCTCCTGAACGCCCTTGTTCTTGTAGGCGGAACCCACGAAGACGAGGTTGAGCTCGTTGGCCAGAACGCCCTTGCGCAGAGCGGCCTTGAGCTCCTCGACGGTGAAGTCCTCCTCCATGAGGATCTTCTCCATGAGCTCGTCGTCAAAGCTGGCAGCAGCGTCAAGGAGCTCCTCGCGCTTGGTGGCAGCGATGTCGGCGAACTCAGCCGGGATCTCGTCCATCGGCTCGGGGTAGGTCATACCCTTCTCGTCGGCCTTGAAGTCCCATGCAGTCATGGTGACCAGGTCGATGACGCCCCAGAAGTTGTCCTCGGCGCCCATCGGGACCTGAGCGGCCACGGCGTTAGCGTCGAGACGATCCTTCATGGTCTCGATAGCGTTGAAGAAGTCAGCGCCCACGCGGTCATACTTGTTGATGAAGGCGATGCGGGGGACGTTGAAGGTGGAAGCCTGACGCCAAACGGTCTCAGACTGGGGCTGAACGCCGGCAACGGCGTCGAAGACGGCGACAGCGCCATCGAGGACGCGCAGGCAGCGCTCGACCTCGGCGGTGAAGTCAACGTGGCCCGGGGTGTCGATGATCTGGATGCGGTAGTCCTTACCGTCCTTGTTCCAGAAGCACGTGGTAGCAGCGGAGGTAATGGTTACGCCGCGCTCCTGCTCCTGAACCATCCAGTCCATGGTGGCAGCGCCCTCATGGACCTCACCGATCTTGTGGGTCTTACCGGTGTAGTAAAGAATACGCTCGGTCGTGGTGGTCTTACCGGCATCGATGTGGGCCATGATGCCGATGTTACGGGTATCGGAAAGCTTGTACTTAGGCTTAGCCATGTTAGTTCCTTACCTTAACTTACCAACGATAGTGAGAGAACGCGCGGTTGGCCTCGGCCATCTTGAAGACGTCCTCACGCTTCTTGACGGAAGCGCCCAGGCCGTTGGAAGCGTCGAGGATCTCGTTGGCGAGACGCTCGGCCATGGTCTTCTCCTTGCGAGCGCGGGAGAAGTTGACGATCCAGCGGATACCCAGAGCGGTGGAACGACGGGAGTTGACCTCCATCGGGACCTGATAGGTAGCGCCACCGACACGCTTGGGCTTAACCTCGAGCGTGGGCTTGACGTTGTCCATAGCCTTCTTGAAGGTAGCGAGAGCGTCGCCACCCTCGGACTTCTCGGCAACGATCTCGAAAGCGGTGTAAACGATGCGCTCAGCGGTGGCCTTCTTGCCGTCAAGAAGGACCTTGTTGATGAGCTGAGTCACCAGGCGGTTGTTGTAAACGGCGTCAGGCTGAACCTCACGACGATTAGCTGCTGCACGACGCGGCATGTGAAATCTCCTTAAGTGTCTACCGTGCGGCGCTTAGGCGGCACACGGCGAAAGTATCAAAACGTTATCTGGCTTATTTAGCCTTGGGGCGCTTAGCACCGTACTTGGAACGGGCCTGCATACGGTTCTGGACCGGAGCAGCGTCGTAGGCGCCACGGATGACGTGATAACGGACACCAGGGAGGTCACGGACACGACCGCCGCGGACGAGCACGATGGAGTGCTCTTGCAGGTTGTGGCCCTCACCCGGGATGTAAGCAGTAACTTCGATGCCGTTGACAAGGCGAACACGGGCAACCTTACGAAGAGCCGAGTTCGGCTTCTTGGGGCTCGTGGTGAAGACGCGGGTGCACACGCCGCGCTTCTGGGAGTTGTGCTGCAGAGCAGCGTTCTTGGACTTCTTGGGCACGGAACGACGGCCCTGGCGAACCAGCTGGTTAATAGTAGGCAAAGCGTACTCCTTCTCGAATGATTCCAGCTTTCTGTAAAGTGCAACGGCTTGAATCGAGGGGTCAGCATCCCCCTACGAAACACGCAGTTCGATAGGATACGTGGCGTTAGCTGTG
>CALLFD010000270.1 GCA_937997605.1 uncultured Collinsella sp.
GCCTCGGCGACCTTCTCCTCGATCTCGTCGACGATCGAATCGACCTGGCGGTTGTTGGTACCGGTGGCAAGCACAAAGTAGTCGCACACGTCGGAAAGCTCGGTCAGGTCGAGCACCTGAACGTCCTCGCCCTTCTTGTCGTAGGCGGCCTGCGCGGCGGCGCGGGCGACATCCTCGGCGGCGACACCGCTCGCGGACTGCGAGGCGGCAGTGCGGTCGGACGTGGCGACAAAGCTCTTGTGCTCCACACGTTCAAGAATCTGCTCGTCGGTCATGGTCTCGTCGGCCATGGAATACCTCTTTCTAGACAGCCCGAGCTAGCGCAGCTGGGCGTAATGGTTGTAAATCGAAATAGCCGTGGGATAAAGATAGCGCCCGGACTGGATCACATAGACCAGACCCTGCGCAAAACAGGAGAAGAACAACTCATCGAGCGTCGACTCCCCCACCATCTTGCGCAGCGCATGCGCATAGTCGCCGTGGCGGTTGGGCTCGATGGCATCGGCCACAAAGACCACCATATCGAGCGGCGTCATATCGCAGGCACCCACGGTGTGACGGTCGACAGCCTGGAAAACGGCCGGCGACAACTCGGGGAAAAGCTGCGGAAGCTCATAGGCGGCAACAGGGCCATGCAAAAGCGGCGTCGCGGCGGAAGGCGAACCGGCAACCTTGATGCCATAGTGAAGCGCACGGGCCACGAGCTCGTCATCGGAAAGCACCTTGTCCCAGTCATGGATCAGGCCGGCGGCAGCGGCATCAAAGCGGTCAACGCCGTAGACCTCGGCCAGATGAAGTGCGGTCTCGGCAACACCCAACGAATGCACATAGCGCTTGCGCTTATCCTTCATGCGAACATCGAGCAGCTCTTGAATGCGCTTGAGCAGCGCGCGCTCATCGCCCTCAAACTGATCCTCTACCGACAACGTAGACCCCCATCACTCAAAATCTTCTTGGCCCAAATCGGCATATAGCCTGCGTTTGCGAATGTAGCCGAGCACGGACTCGCTCGTAAGATAGCGCACGCTCATACCGCGGGCAACACGCTTGCGAATGTTGGTCGAGCTAATCGCCAGCGCCGGAATCTGAATATAGCGCACGTCGAACGGCAGCCCCGACTCTTTGATTCGGGCACGCGCCGTATCGATATCAAAGCCCGGTCGCGTCGCCGCAATAAAGGTAGCAAGCTCAGCGATTCGTTCGGCATCATGCCAGGTCACGATATCGATAATCGCGTCGGCGCCCGTAATAAAGTAGAGCTTTACCTGCGGCGGGTAAAAGTCGCGAAGGGCATGAAGCGTATCGGCCGTATAGGTTACGCCCGGGCGGTCAATCTCGAACCGGCTCGCCAAAAAGGCCGGGTTCGCGGCGGTGGCAAGGACCGTCATGGCATAACGGTCCTCGGCAGGCGTCACCGGCTTGTCAAGCTTAAAGGCAGGAGAGCCCGCCGGCATAAAGAGCACAGCGTCCAAGTCGAGCGACTCGCGCGCCTGCTCGGCGGTCACCAGGTGCCCGTAATGGATGGGATCAAAGGTGCCACCCATAATGCCGAGCCTAAACTCCTGCCCGTCCTCTAGAGGAAGCTCGGGCAGACCGATTCCACCGCGCAGCGACATGGCCTACTCGACCTCCGAGGTCTCGGCATCGCCCGCGGCATCCGCCGCATCGACAACCTCGACGCCCTCATCTGCAGCATCGGCCACGTCAATGGCTTCAACGGCAACGTCCTTGCCAGCATCCTCGAGCTCTTCGTACTCCGAGAAGTCCTCAGCGCCCTCAAAGTCAAAGGCGCGCTGGCAAATGCGGACCTCGTCGCCCGCACGGCAACCGGCCTTCTCGAGCGCGTCGTCAACACCCATACGCGCAAACTTATGCTGCAGGTAAATGACGGCTTCCTCGTTTTCCCAGTCGGTCTGGATGACCATGCGCTCGATGGCACGACCGACCACGCGGAAGGCACCGGGCTCTTCCTGGACAATGCGGAAACGCTTCTCACGCTGCAGGCGGCGGCGTTCCCACTCATCGTCACGCAGGTCGACCGGCCCATCCGAGACAGCCAACTCGGCGCGAAGCTTAGCCACCTGCTCGCCCACGGCAAGCATCAGCGTGTTGAGGCCGGCGCCCGTCACAGCAGACACGGCAAAGAACATATGTCCATCGTCGAGCGCTGCGCGCTTGAGGTCGGCAATCTTGTCGGCCGTGCCCGGCGCGTCGCACTTGTTGGCAACGACGATCTGCGGACGCTCCGAGAGCTCTGCGCCATACTGCTCGAGCTCACGGTTAATGATGTGGTAATCCTCGACCGGATCGCGATCCTCAAAACCACCCGTCATGTCGACGACGTGCATGATTAGGGCCGTACGCTCAATGTGGCGCAGGAACTGGTGGCCCAGGCCCTTGCCCTCGCTCGCGCCCTCGATGAGGCCGGGGACATCGGCGACAACATAAGAATATTCGCCGGCACGCACCATGCCGAGGTTCGGCACGAGCGTGGTAAACGGGTAGTCGGCAATCTTGGGACGGGCGGCACTCATGCGCGCAATGAGCGATGACTTACCCACCGAGGGAAAGCCCACAAGCGCGGCATCGGCCATAAGCTTCATCTCGAGCTCAATCCAGTGCTCCTCGGCCGGTTCGCCCAGCTGAGCGAACGCGGGCGCGCGGCGCACCGACGTCACAAAGTGCGTGTTGCCCAGGCCGCCGGCACCGCCGGGCGCCACGACGACGCGCTCGCCATCGTGTACCAGGTCGGCAATATCGAACATCGGGGTCTGCGTCTCGGGGTCGAGCTCGCGCACCACGGTACCCATAGGGACCTTGAGAATCAGGTCCTCGCCGCTCTTACCGTTACGACGGGCACCCTGCCCGTGCGTGCCGCGCTCGGCGCGGAAGTGATGCTTAAAGCGGTAATCGATCAGCGAAGACAGCTGAGCATCGGCCTGGATGACGACATTGCCGCCACGACCGCCGTCGCCGCCATCGGGGCCGCCCTTGGGGACAAATGCCTCGCGCCTAAACGACATGCATCCGGCTCCGCCGTCGCCGCCGCACACGTTTATGCGGCTGATATCGGTGAACTGTGACAACAGAATCGCCTCCTACAAAAAGAGGGAGACCCTTGAATCCTAAAACTCAAGTGCCTCCCACATATGTGCTCTATGAAGGGTGAATTACGCGTTCGCGAGCGGGCGTACGCTGACCCTGTGCTTGATACCCTTGTGGAACTCAACGGTACCGTCGACCAGCGCGAACAGCGTGTCGTCCTTACCACGGCCAACGTTCTCACCCGGGTGGATGTGCGTGCCGTGCTGACGGACGAGAATCGTGCCCGTGGTTACCGTCTGGCCGGCATAGCGCTTCGTGCCAAGGCGCTGACCGCGGGAGTCACGGCCATTACGGGAGGAACCGAGTCCTTTTTTGTGTGCCATTGTGTATACCTACTCTTTCGTTACGAGTGTAATCTACTCGGCGACGGGAGCCTCGGCAACAGCCTCAGCCTCTGCCTTGACAGCCTTCTTGGCGCGGGAGGTAGCCTGAACCTTCACGATCTTCAGCTTGGTGAGCTGCTGACGGTGACCCTTCAGACGACGATAGCGCTTGCGCTTGTGGAACTTGAAGACCAGCTGCTTCTCGCCCTTGAACTGCTCAACGATTTGAGCGGTAACCTTGGCCTTGGCCAGCTTGTCGGGATCGGTGACGATCTTCTTACCATCGTTGAGGAAGATAACCGGCAGGGTGACCTTGTCGCCCTCATTGCCCTCGATCTTCTCGACGGTGATAACATCGTCGGTGGCGACCTTGTACTGCTTGCCGCCCGTGTTAACGATTGCGTACATGTTTACTTGCCCTTCATGCATCAGTTAGTGCAACAGCCGAATATAGTAGCAGGCGAAAATAACCCCGTCAACGAGTATGTGGAGCAAATCCACAAGTTCGCACAGGTATGGGGCTGACGAGTCGGCCCTCGTCGTCCTCGCATGCTTGATTCTGACGCTCGACATCGTAGGAGCAGATGGTCACGAGGTCTTGCATACCGGTGGAAACAATAGGTGCATCAACGCCCGGGGTCAAGCCCTGCAACAAAACATCAGCAGCGGAAAGCAAAATTTCCGGACGCATGGAGCCCTCGTTGTCGGCATGGGTGTCGAGCATGAGCACCAAATGGTCCGGGCGCTCCCCCGCCGTGAGCTCATAGCCAACGAGCGTGTGATCCAAATCCAAGCGCTTGCTCTTTTTTCCGCGCGCGTAGTCGATGCCATGGTCCGCGCGCAGCGTGTCGATCGCACGACGCACCTCGTCGGCGCTTACGGGCGCCTCGGGATCCAAGTGCAGGTCGATGCGATACGACAGGCGCGTGAGCTGCGCCGTCAACGCCGGCGAGCGCACGTCGATGTACGCCGCCTCGATGGGCGCCAGATCGGCCGGAGACGCCGCAGACAGGCGCCCAAACGCCTCGTCGAGCGCCACGAACTCGGTCATAAACAGGTCATACCACTCGCAGGTCGACGACGTACCCACCGGTAGCGCCGAAGAGAAGCCCACGCGCATGTGCGGAGAGAAGCCCTGCGTGACGGCATAGGGAAGTCCCGCACGGCGCACGATGCGCTCAATGGTATGGATCACTTCGAGATGGCCCAGGTACTTAAGGCGATCGCGCTTGCCATAGCGAACACGAAGTCTAAAGAGCGAGGGGTTGTCGGTCAGGCGCTCACTCATGCGCGATCACCCATCAATACATTCTTGGCGTGGAGCGTAGGGCAGATCCCGCAGCCGGTGCATGACGTGCGGGTGCAGTCGGGAGTCGTGACGCCCTCGAGCGAGCGACGGTACTCGCGCTCGAGGAAGCCGCGCGTGCAGCCGGGGCTCACGTGCTCCCACGGCAGGCGCCAGTCCAACTCGTAGGGCAGGTGCACGAGCTCATTGAGGTCGATGCCGTTTTTGGCAGCAGCTTCCTTCCAGTTATCGAGCGAGAAATGCTCTACCCAGGCGTCAAAGCGAGAGCCCGAGCGCCAAGCGTCGATGATGACGGGCGTCATGTCACGACCGGCGCGGGACAGCGCAGCCTCGATGAGCGAGGTCTCGGCATCGTGGTAATGAACGCGGACGGCACGGTTGCGAACGCTCGTGATGAGCAGCTTCTGGCGACGCTTGACGTCGTCGTAGTCGAGCTGCGGGCACCACTGGAACGGCGTGGCAGCCTTGGGGATAAAGACCGAAACCGAGATCGACACCGAGATCGAGCCGCGACGAGCCTTGGGCACCACGGAACGACCGAGCTCCAGCACGTGATCGGCCAGATTGGCGATGGCCACGATGTCCTCGTCGCGCTCGCCGGGAAGGCCCATCATAAAGTAGAGCTTCATGCGGTTCCAACCGGCCTCGAAGGCCGCCTTGGCCGCACGGTCCAGGTCCTCCTCGGTCACGTTCTTGTTAATGATGTCGCGCATGCGCTGGCTGCCGGCCTCGGGCGCGAACGTCAGTCCGCCCTTCTTTTCGCCGGCGACCGACTCGGCCATATCCACGCCAAACGAATCCAGGCGCTGCGACGGAATAGACACGCGAATACCCGTATCCTCCAGGCGATGGTTGAGCCTGCCGAGCACATCGCGAATGCAGGAGTGGTCGGTCGTGGAGAGCGAGGTCAGCGACACCTCGTCATAGCCGGTCTTTTCCAGACCCTGAATCACCGACGAGACGATCTGGTCGGCCGAGCGCTCACGCACCGGGCGATACGTCATGCCGGCCTGGCAAAAACGACAGCCGCGGGCGCAGCCGCGCAGGATCTCGATAGACAGGCGGTCGTGGACCAGCTGCGCATAGGGCACACACGACTGCGACAGCGGATTCGTGGCGCCGAAATCCTCGACGACGCGCTTGTAGACCACGGTCGGCGCATCCTTGCCCTCACGCGGCACGGTGTAGCCATGCGGCGAGCAGGGCTTGTCGTGACAAACCTCATAGAGCGACGGCACGTAGTTGCCGGCAATGGATGCAAGCTGCTCGACAATCTGCGCGCGCGGGACTCCTTCGTCACGCAGACGGCGATGCAACTGGCAGGTCTCGAGCAGCGATTCCTCGCCCTCGCCGATGAGGATAACATCGAAGAAGGCCGCGTACGGCTCGGGGTTGTACACCGAGGGGCCGCCGGCGATGATAATGGGGTCGTCCTCGGTGCGGTCAGCCGCTAACAGCGAAATACCAGCGAGGTCGAGTGCCTCGAGGAAGTTCGTCACTGCCATCTCGTGCGGCACATGCAGGCCGACGATATCAAACGAAGCGACCGGCGCTGCACCCTCGAGCGACAGCAGCGGAATACCCGCCTCGCGCATGGCGTCACCCATATCGGGCCACGGCACATAGCCACGCTCGCAGGAGATGCCCTCGGCCTGGTTAAGGATGTTGTAGAGGATGGCGATACCCTGGTTGGGCAGACCGACCTCGTACACATCCGGGTAGATCAGGCAGCAACGGTAGTCGGCATCGGCCTTGGAAAGCGTGCCCCACTCGTGATCGATATAGCGACTCGGCTTCTCGACCTTGGCGAGCAACGGCTCAATTAAATGAAAACAATCTTGGTACGGAACGCGCAACGGAAAACCCCTAAGCAGCGAGATCGGATGCGTCTTGGTAGGACGCCATAGGACGGGTAGCGCCCGCGACCGTGGTCACCAGATTGCGAACGCGGGAGAACGTGGCAGTGACCACCTCGTTGGCACGGCTGTAGTCGACATCGCGCTCGTAGAGCGAAACGAGCGCACGGCCCATGCCATAGGTGCCCGCGGCAGCAGTGAGCGCCTTGACGGCAAACCCAATATGCGGCGTCTGCTTGACGAGCGCGCGGGTGACCGCGCGGATCACAAGACCGCCGGCAAGCACGCCCGCGACCTCGTAGCCGCGCTCGGGCTTAATGCCGCGTCCAAAGACGGCAGCGAGCTCAAAGAGCATGCCCACCTGCGCCAGCGCCATAACGGGATAATCGGCGCCCGGCAAAAACACCAGCGCACCGGTCGCCATATTGGTGAGCGCGCACGAGGTGATGATACGATTGGCCGCCGCGATGCGCATGAAGGCAAAGTTCGCCGCAAAGGCCGTTTCCTTGTCGGTGCGATCGAGAATCCAGCGGGCAAGCGTCTCGAGCAGATACGTCTTATCGGTTGCCGCTACCACGCCGAGCATGGGCGTGGACTCCTCGATAAACGGCACCTCCACAGCAGACTCGGCAAGCACGCACACGGGCGCGCCGGCGATCACGAGCTCCTGCACGGCACTCTCCAAGCGGTCGGAACCACACGAGAGCACCAGTACCACATCGGTATCGGTCTTTGGAGCAATTCGCTCCTCCCCCAGACGCTCGACGCGCACAATGCCCGAGGTCGTCTGCGGCACAAAGGCGTCACGCACCGTCTCGGCCAGAAAGCGCGAGGCGGACGAATCCAGATAGACCGAGACGCGCACCGGCGTATCGGAATCCTTCTTAACGGACGCGCCCATCTTAAAAGCGCGGGTCAGCTTATCTACGGGAATTTTCATAGCAAACCCCTCCAGCGGTTACGCGGCGCCCGAACGATGCCGCCATATGGATTGTACGATACCCACCGTCAGCAGTTGGATCATCATCGAAGACGAACCAAAGCTAATAAACGGTAGCGGAATACCGGTAATCGGCATCATGCCGATGCACATGCCGATGTTCTCAAAGGTCTGGAATGCCCACATGCCGACGATACCTACGCACGACAGACGCAGGAACAGCGACTCACACTTAAAGGCGACGCGAATCGTCGAAAAGATCAGCAGCACGTAGAGGCACAGGAGAAAAAAGGAACCGCAAAAACCAAAGGTCTCGGACAGGAAGGCGAAGACGAAGTCGGTGTGGAACTCAGGCAGAAAGCCGCCGGCCGACTGCGTCGCATGGCCCAAACCCTTACCAAAGAAGCCGCCCGAGCCAACGGCGATAAGCGACTGCTGCAGGTTGTAGGCATCGTCCGAATCGGCATTATCGGGGTCGATAAAGACCGTCAGACGGTTCATCTGGTACTGCTTGATGAGCACATCGTGGCCGAGCAACGAATCAAAGACCGAATCGAGCGCCAGAACGAGGGCCACCAGGCCCACGAGCAGGGCCAGAGTCGACAGCACCCATTCGCGGCGTGCACCGCTCATACAAATGACGATGGCGCCCGAAACAAGCACGACCAGGCCCGAGCCCAGGTCGCCCATGGCAACGACGGCCAAAAACGGAATGGACAGCATGCCGCAGAGCTTGACGTAGTCGCGAACGGTATCGATGCGACCGTTATACTGCGAGCCAAGCGTAGCAATAAAGAAGATGGTGATGAGCTTGGCAAGCTCAACCGGCTGGAATGTCAAGCCGATACCGGGAATCTTGATCCAGCCCGTCATGCCCAGACCGCCTGTATAGGACAGACCCGGAATCTTGGGCGAGAGGATCACGATCAGGTCGATGACGAGCAACGCCGTCGAGAAATTGGAAATACCGCGCAGGTCGGTACGCCAGACCAGCACCGCCAGCACCGTACCGATTCCAATTCCCAGCAGATGGCGTGAGAACGAAGCGTCGGCCTTAAACTGCGAAGCCGACCAGATAATGATGGCACCGTAGGCGACGAGAGCCACAGTAGCCACGAGCACACCGATATGCACCTTTTGGCGAAACGTGCCGCGCGAGGCCGAAAGTTGCTTGTTGACACGGTCCAGGCTGCTGCGAGAGCCGGTCTTGGTTGAACGGAACAGATCCGCCGGAGAAAAATCCATCGCAACCTCCTATCGAACCGAAGAATCGCCCGAGGCCGAAGAGGTATCGGGCTCGCCATAAATCACGCCGAGCACGTCGCGCACGACATGCATCGCGGTATCTGAGCCACCGCCGCCCTGCTCCAGGACGGTAGCGATGACATACTTGGGGTCATCGGCCGGTGCATAGGCGCAGAACCACGCGTATTCGTCCTCGCCGCTTTTCTCGCCCGTGCCCGACTTGCCGTATACCTGCGGCGTCAGGGTGCCAAAGTGCGCCGCCAGGGACGTCGATGCCGTGTAAATCACGTCGTGCATGCCGTTGCGAACTAGAGCCAAATCCGAATCGCTGTTGATCTTGGCCTCCAGGCGCTTCTTCTTGCCCTTGCCGTTGTACTTATAGGCATCGCCGTCGCCATCGCGCGACACGGCAGACAAAAACACATGAGGCACGTACTGTTTGCCGCCGTTGGCAAGACCCATATAGGCACACGCCATCTGCAGGGGCGTCACCAGGATGTCACCCTGGCCGATGGCAATGTTGGTCATATCGCCGGCATTCCACTTGCGGTCCTCGGCAGATGCGTCGGTGAAGTACGACTCTTTCCACTCGGCATCGGGAATACGGCCCGCGCCCTCACTCGGCAGATCGATACCGCAGGTCTTGCCTAGACCCCAGCGACGAAAGACCTCCTGCAGACCCTCGGGATGTTGCTCGTCATAGAAGAACGCCTTGCCCATGTCGTAGAAGACGGGGTCGCACGAGTTGGCGATACCCGACTGCAGCGTCATGGTGCCGTGGCCGGAATGCAGCCAGCAGTACTTGCCCCATGACTTGCCCAGACCCGTCCAATAGCCCGTGCAGTTGGTTGTCTGCGTTGAAGTGTAAGTTCCAAACTCAAGACCGGCCAGCGCCGAGAGCGGCTTGATGGTCGAGGCCGACATGTACTGTCCGCTGATGGCGCGGTTGAGCAGCGGGTGCGAACCCTTGTCATCATTGAGCTCGGTCCACACGTCATTTGAGACGCCACCGATAAAGACGGACGGATCGAACTTGGGCTGGCTCGCCATGCCCAGGATCTCGCCATTGTTGGGATCGAGACACACTACGGCGCCGTTGCCGGCATTGCTGTAGCCAGTGGTCTTGGCAAGCTCGATAGCGCTCGCCAGCGCCGTCTCGCAGGCCTGCTGGATCTTAAGGTCGAGCGTGAGCTTAATGTCGGAGCCGGCCTTCGCGGGCACGGCGCCGGCCTGACCGGTCACATTGCCCGAGGCATCGACCTTGACGGTCTGCTCGCCACGAATACCCTGCAGCAGGTTTTCGTAGTAGCTCTCAACGCCCGCCTGGCCCACGATATCGCCCGACTGGTACGTAATCTTGCCAGCAGAAGCATCATCATCGCCAGAGGTTTTCTTATTCTGGGCCTCGAGCTGCTCGGAGGTAATGGTGCCGGTATAGCCCAAGATATGGCATGCCGTCTCGCCGTATGGATACTGGCGCTCGGTACGCTCGGCAATCTTGACGCCCGGGAACTCGCCGGCATGCTCCTGAATATAGGCAACCGTAGAGCGACGGACGTCCGTCGCGATGGTATGCAGGCTCTGGGCGCCCTCTGTATTGTCCTGAATATTGCGAAGGACCGCCACGTAAGGCATTCCAAGCACGTTGGCAAGATGGCGAACCAGAACCTCATCCTCGGCAAGGTCGCGGTAGGCCACGACAGCCAGTGAGGGACGGTTCTGGACAAGCGCCACGCCATTGCGGTCGAGGATGCGACCGCGCACAGCGGGTGTTGTAACGGTGCGAGTCTGATTACTATTGGCCTGCTTCTCGTAATAGTCCGACGAGACCATCTGCATGCCCCACAGCTTGACGGCAAGCGCCGCAAACATCGCGCCCACACCCGTGGTGAGGATGGAAAAACGGCCCTTGAAGGCGGTCGCCGCGGTATTGCCCTCGCCCTCGGTGGCGCGCGGGGCCGTTCCATGCTGCGTATCGTAGGTAAAACGGGAATCGCCGCGACGCATGATGACCAGCGCGACCACGATGGCCACAACCAGCACGATACCGGCGATAATAACCGTCAACTGGGAAGACATCTACGGGCCTCCCCTATTTGAGCTTGCGGGTCTTGGGCTTAAAGCGCATACCCGCCTGGCGTCCGCCACGTGCGGAGAATCCATAGCCGGACTGCGGCACGACGCCGGACATCAAAAACGGAATGGCAACCAGACCCGTCAGGATCGAGGACGGCAGCGCATGGCCGAAGATCGCCACGACAAAGCTCGTCTCCAAACCCATAAACAGCAAGATGATGCTGTAGATCACATTAATGACGAGCGCAAAGGCGCCCACGGTGATGCCGCGCGCACTCGGGGTACCGCCCGTCTGACCGACGGCGCTGTGCACCAGGGCAAAAGAACCCACGGTCAGCAGGAGCGACATAACGCCCACCGGCACGGCAGCGGACAGGTCATAGAACAAGCCGCTGCAAAAACCGCACACGACGGCACGGGTCGGGTCGCCCGAGAACACGCTTAGGCACACCAGGATAATCATGAAGTTGACGCGACCGCCCGCAATGGAGATCTGCGGTGCCAGGCCTGCCTGCAGCAGCACGCACACAATGGCGGCGATCACAAACGTGCGGGAGCTCATCCCCTGCTCGTGTAGATCCATGGACATGCCCCCTATTCGTTCGAGCCAGAATCGGTCATCTCGGACGTGTCGGAACTGTCATCCGAGCTCTCGTCCTTCATCTTGGTTGCAGCATCGCGCGACGTTCCCTGCGGTGTGCTGTTGGCCGTGCTCACGTCCTCATCCGAGGCCGACTGTTCGTCGGTCAGCGAGGTGATGACCAGCACTTCCTCGTTGTTCTCGGCCGTCGTCTGGGCGCGCACCACAATGGTGTAGTACACGTCGTTTGCCGATTTCTCAACCGACGAGACGGTGCCAAGCGGAAGGCCCTTGGGGAACACGCCACCGATGCCCGAGGTCACGATGATATCGCCAACCTTAACGTCGGAGTCAACGCTCACGTACTCAAGACGCAGCGTGCCGTCAGCCTGACCCTGCAGCATGCCCTGGGCGCGCGTGTCCTGCACCATGGCGGACACGCCCGAGTTCTCGTCGCCAATCAAGCGCACGGTCGACGTTTTGGCCGATACCTCGATAATCTGGCCGATAACACCGGCAGAACTCGTCACGGGCATGTTGATGGTAAGGCCGTCGGCAGAGCCCTTGTCGATGGTAACGGTCGAGGTCCAGGCATCGCCAGAGGCACCAACGATACGAGCAGCGGTCGATTTGAGGTTGTAGGTCGACTGCAGGCCGACCAGCCCCTCCAGACGCTCGGCGGTCTTTTGAGCCTCGGAGTGCTCAGCAACCTTAGAGGTCAGTTCCTCGTTTTGCTTCTTGAGCTCGTCGAGCGTGTCCTGCGACGCCGTAAGGTTAGAGAACACGTTGCCGATCGCATTGAAGGGAGCCGCCACAGCCGAGCCCACAAAGCGCACCGGCGAGGTTATCGTCGTCACGCCCGAACGCACGGCATGAATCGGTCCTGCCTCGCCCTCGCGAATGTAAAACGTGAGCAGCAACACCGAAATCAGGCTGAAAACAATCAACGGGCGCATACCCGTTGATTGTCGCTTGGTATTCAGATTTGTGGAGAAACCCGAAGATCGTGCCAAATGGAATCCACCTTTTGGAAATTAAGCATTGGTCTGGACGAAGCCGCCATCAAACGCATTGGCCTCGAGCACGCGGGCACAGCCGTTAACGACGTTATCGAGCGCCGTGGGGCTGACGTTGACCGAAACACCGGTCTCATCGCGCAGGCGCACGTCGAGACCGCGCAGCAGCGCGCCGCCACCGGTCAGCAAAATGCCGTAGTACATAAGGTCAGAGGCAAGATCGGGCGGCGTGGCATCGAGGGCGTCCTTAACGGCCTTGGCCATCTCGTCGAGCGGCTTGTTGAGCGCGCGACGGATCTCCTCGCTCTCGATGCGCACGGTCTTGGGCAGGCCCGTGATCACGTCACGGCCGTTGACCTCGACGTCGAGCTCGTCCTTGAGCGGCACGGCGGAACCGACCTTGATCTTGATGTCCTCTGCCGTACGCTCGCCGATGGCCAGGTTGTAGGCATCGCGAACGTGCGTGAGGATGGCCTGATCGAACTCGTCACCGGCAATACGGATGGACTGCGAGACGACGATGCCGCCCATAGCGATAACGGCGACCTCGGTAGTACCGCCACCGATGTCGATGACCATGGAGCCGGTGGGCTCCTCGACGGGCAGGTCGGCGCCGATAGCGGCGGCCATGGGCTCTTCGATCAGATAGGCCTGGCGGGCGCCGGCCTGGATCGTGGCCTCAAAGACGGCACGCTTCTCGACCGACGTGACACCGGAGGGAACGCAGACGACAACGCGCGGACGCGGGGTCCACGGATAGCGCTTCTCGGACGCCTTGTCGATAAAGTAGCGAAGCATGGCTTCGGTAACATCGAAGTCGGCGATGACGCCGTCCTTCAGGGGACGAACGGCCACGATGTTGCCGGGCGTACGGCCGAGCATGCGCTTTGCCTCGATACCGACCGCCAGGATGCGCTCGTCGTTCTTGTCGATGGCGACGACGGAGGGCTCGCGAATGACGATGCCCTTGCCGCGCACGGAGACAAGCGTATTTGCGGTACCGAGGTCGATGGCAAGATCGCCCGCATAGCTACCGAAGAACATATCCATCAAAGAAAACAACGCAACTCCTGATGTGTTGGATGATTGCTGGAAAACTACTAGCTCATCATACTAGCGCAAGCCCGGCACCTCACTTGCGGTGAAGCGCCGGGCAAAGCTAAATCCCATAAGGTCACTACTGGTTGTCAGCAGCCGAGAAATCCATATCGAGCGAGGAAACGGCCCAGCCGATATGGTTGTCGGAGCGCACGAATTTGACGGTGTACTCCTGCTCGCCGCCCTTGGACAGCGATGCCTTCACCTTAGCGGTCGTCTCGGTCATGGACTGATCCATGCCCTCGACGGACACGGTGGCACCCTGCGGAATCGAAGAGATGATCATCGACTTGACGTCCTCGGACAGGCTCGAGGCCAGGCAAGACTCGGCCTTTGCGGTGTCACCGTCGCCGGCAGCCTGGAACAGATCGGTAACGACAGACTCCTGAGACGGGAAGCCAAAGCCGCGCGTGTAGGCAAAGCCCAGACCGCCCGCAGCGATCAAAATGAGCAGAAGCAGCACGATGAAGACTTTGAGACCCGTGTGGCGATGGCGACGACGGACCTTGGCCTGCTTACGGTCCTGACGGTCCTGCTGGACCATCTCGGACTCGGACAGCGTAAAGAAGCCGGTGTCCGAGGGATCGGGCATAAACTGACCGGTCGCGCCCGTAGGATCGAGCGGGTCGACGGCGGGAGCGTCCATCGCGGGCGCCGGAGCCGTGGCCATAGCCGTCTGGGCAGACAGCGCGGCAAGCGAATCGTGCACGCGGGCAAGCTCGTCGGCCTGCTCAGAGGTGAGCTGGTAGATGCCATCGGCAGTAGCGGCGTTAAAGGCGTCGAGTGCGTCGGAGGGGCGGCCGGCGGCAGAAAGCGCCTGACCCATGCCGGCGTTGAGCGCACGCGTATCGTCGCGGGGGCCGGCAAAGTCGATAGCCGTACGGTAGGTCTCCACGGCATCCGCCGGACGGCCGAGCTTAATGAAGCAACGACCGAGCTCGCCGAGTGCGGCGGCAGGAGCCGGATTGGCGCCGTCTATGGCAGCCTGACGGAAGGCGGTACCCGCGTTGGCATAGTCGCCCGACTGGAACAGCGCGTTACCCAGGCCCAGATAGGCCTTGAACGGCGTGGCATAGGAAGCATCCTGCGTAGCAGCAGAGAACGCCTGGGCGGCCGTCGTGTAGTCGCCCACGGCGGCGAGTGCCTTGCCGCGGTTGGTGAGCAGCGCGCCGCGCTTGCCGTAGGTGCCGTCATTGAGGGCAGCGGCGTAGGCCTCGGCGGCCTCGGCATACATGCCCAGGTGCATCAAGGCGTTGCCGCGAAGGTGATCGGCCTCGCCCATAATCTCATCGGGAGTTTTTGCCGCCCCAAGCATCTGGGCTGCAGCGGAAAAATCACCCGCGCGGTAAGCGGCGCGGCCCTGTTGGATCAGCTGGCTATTCAAGGAAGTCCCCTTTACTCGTGAACGATCTCGACATGGACGATCTCGTCGCCGGCACGCAGCTGCGAAATCACATCGAGACCCTCGACCGTGGTACCAAAGACGGTGTAACCGGAATCGAGGTTATGCTGGGCACCCAAGCAGAAGTAGAACTGCGAACCCGCGGAATCGGGGTCCATGGAGCGTGCCATGGCAAGGGCACCATCGACATGGCTGTTCAGCGGATTGGTGGCAAACTCGCCCTTGATGCAGTAGCCGGGGCCACCGGTACCGGGCATGCCGTCGGGGCCCTCAAGACCGGCAGCGACGTCGGCGCCGGACATGTCGCGGGTATTGGGGTCGCCGCCCTGGATGACAAAACCGGGCACATAGCGATGGAACTTAAGGCCATCATAGAAGCCCATCGTGGAAAGCTCGCAGAAGTTCGCGACATGAATGGGAGCGCCCTCGCCGTCAAACTTGACCTTGATGGTACCCTTCGACGTCTCGATAACGGCGCACTCGTCGCCGGCAAGCTGATACTCGGGCGTGTAGAGCTCTTTCTTAAAACCAAACATGTGGTTCCTTCCTCGTGCGTTTAAAGCATATTTGTACGAATTGTAGCAATAAGCATGCGCTTACATCAATTGCGCACGTAGGTTATGCCGACTATGGCGAACTAATTTTAGGAACGCTGCTGCGGCTTCCAGGA
>CALLFD010000271.1 GCA_937997605.1 uncultured Collinsella sp.
CGCCATTTTTAATGCGTCAGTATCCAGTGGATGCCGCGCGCCATGCGCAGGTCAGTTTGGGCAAAGTGGTTGCCGGGGTTGAGCTCCAGCGTTGTTGGAATGTCACGCTCTATAAACAGCTCTTCCATCGCGTGCGTATCGTCGAGTACGTGCCGCATCATGCGGTTGGGCGTCTTGGTTTCCTTTTTACCGAGCGACAGATAGGCGGCGTCGGGCGTGGCTGTCATCGTGCGCTCGCGCGCGTAGTCGATAAAGCCGGGGAACCACAGCGACCCCGATGCACTTGCCGCGCGCTCAAAGACATCTGTTTGCCAAAGTGTCCACAGTGCAAAAAGACCCGCCAACGAGTAGCCGGCAACGCCGCGCCAGGCGGGCGGTTGCGGGAGCGATGATTCGGCCTGGGGGATTATCTGCTTCAACAACTCGTCAAGAAAACCAGCAGCCTGTCCACCAAAGGGCTCGGCATCTCGTATAGTTCCCTCACATTCCCAGGGGCTCAGCTCGCGATTCCAATCGAGCCCTCCAATGGCGACAAGGGTGAATGGCGGGCAGTCGAGCTCTCGGCAGCGCTCGTAGACTTCACTACCGTCGCCCATAACCACGGGGAGGTAGATGACGGGCGCGCCTTCCACACACTCTGAATAAACGGTTATCTGCTTATGATGCGCTTCCAAGGCAGGCTTCTCTCGGTGTTGTGATATTGACAGCCTCAATTGTCGCACGCTGGCACGGGGGCAGACGCTAAAAGAAAGGCGCGGAGCCGTTCGATGCGACTCCGCGCCTTGTTGTTTTGCTTCGGCAGACTATGCCGTTACGCCACGAAGAAGTAGACGAGGAAGGCAAGGGCTGCGATCCACATGAGCGGCTTGATCTTGGAGGCCTCGCCCTTAAAGAGCGCGACGATCACGTAGGCGATAAAGCCCAGGCCAATGCCGGCAGAGATGGAGTAGGTGAAGGGCACGCCGGCGACAATCATGAACGCCGGGAAACCCTGCGACACGTCGGACCAGTCGATCTCGGAGGCCTCGCTCATCATGAGGTAGCCGACGTAGACCAGAGCACCGCAGGTGGCGGCGCTGGAAACGATGGTGACGATGGGGGAGAAGAACGCGGCGAGAATGAACAACACGCCGGTGGTGACGGAGGTGAGGCCCGTGCGGCCACCGTCGGCAGCGCCAGAGGTGGACTCGACGAAGGTGGTGATGGAGGAGACGCCCATGAAACCGCCCACAGCAGCGGCGGCGGAGTCGACGATCAGGATCTCCTTGATATCCTCGACGTTGCCGTCGTCGGTGAGGAACTCGCCCTGCTTGGCCACGGCCATCGCGGTGCCCATGGTGTCGAAGAAGTCACTCATGAGCAGCGAGAACGAGATGACGAGGAGCGTGGGGTCGGTAAGGACCTTGACGATGGCGGGCACGCCGCCGGCGTCGGCGATGGGGCCACCGATGCTCGAGAAGTCGAGCGGGGCGATGATACCGGTCGGAGCCTGGGTCACACCTAGGGGGATACCGGCGATGACGGCGACGACGATGCCGATGAGCAGCGAGCCGGGGACGTTGCGGCAGGCGAGGGCGACTGTCACTAGGATGGAGATGATGCCGACGATGAAGGTGGGGGAGGTGATGTCGCCCAGACCGACGAGTGTACCGGCGCCAGCGGTGATAATGCCGGCATCGCACAGGCCAATCATGGCGATGAACAGGCCCAGACCCACCGAGATGGCGTGACGCAGGACAACCGGGATGGCGTCCATGATGGCCTCGCGCAGGCCACAAAGCACGAGCAGCAAGATGACGATACCCTCGAGGAAGATGACGCTCATGGCCACGTGCCAGTCACCGCCGCAGACGGTGGTGGTGATTCCAGCGATCATCGCGTTGACGCCTAAGCCCGACGCGCAGGCGAGCGGGCGGTTGGCGAAGATGCCCATGCAGATGGTCATGATGCCGGCGCCCAGGCAGGTGGCGCAGGCGAGCGCTCCCGCATCGATGCCAGCGCCCGAGAGCACCGCGGGGTTGACGGCGATGATGTAGGCCATCGCCAGGAATGTTGTCAGTCCAGCGCGGAGTTCGGTCCCGATTGTGGACTTGCGCTCACTGACGTGAAAAAGTTCGTCCATGCATACCCTTTCCTTGTTCGGCCCCGAGTTTAGGCCGATTGACACGAACGCTCCCACCATAGCCCCTTTACGACGCTGTTGTTCCTCGCATGTTGATGTTCGGCGCTTTGTAGCAGACGGACGGTATTTTTCGCATGAAAATGTGTGGGTACCGTATACTTAAGCGGTTACAACGACCCCTATGGAGGAACGTATGATTAAAGAGCTTTGCCACGACGAGGCTATCCTGTCCCAGCGTTGCGAGGTTGCGACTGTCGAGGACGAGTCGGTTGCTCAGGACCTGATCGATACCATCAAGTCGCTCGACGATGCCGGCTGCTTGGCCGCTAACCAGATTGGCGTTACCAAGAAGGTTTGCGTCTACCTGGACGATGCCGGCGAGCCCCACGTGCTCTACAACCCCCGTCTGGTGTTTGGCCTGGGCGCCAGCAAGATGGAGGAGAGCTGCCTGACGCACGAGGGGGTCACCAAGTCCACGCGCTATATCAAGTGCAAGGTTGCCTTTGATCAGATTGTCGACGGCAAGATGAAGGAGTGCCGCCGCGACTACGCGGGCTTTGAGGCGCAGATGATCCAGCATATGATCGATCACTGTCTTGGAAAGTTGGTCTAAGGGGACCAAAGCACCGCACTTCGTCTCTTTTGGCCCGGGCATGACATTGTTGTCATGTCCGGGCTTTTGTGTTTAGCGCCTTTTTGTTTGGAGACAATGAAATTAGCAAGAACGTAAAGCTAGGAGGCGCTATGTGTACGAGTATTCGATTTACCGATAATTCTGGCCACATGTATCTGGGCCGCAATCTCGACTGGAGCTTTGACTACGGCCAACAGGTTCGCGTGATGCCGCGCGGGTTTCACATTCCGTATTCGTTTATCGACGACGCGACAGCGGCGCACGCGGTGATCGGTATGTGCATCGATTACAAGAACTACCCTATGTTCTTCGATTGCGGCAACGATGCGGGCCTCGCCGTGGCGGGTCTCAATTTCCCGGGTTATGCCGAGTATGCCGAGGACCCTGTCGACGGCAAGACCAATATCGCGGCCTATGAGTTCCCCCTGTGGGTGGCAGCGACGTTCTCGACGGTTGATGAGGTCGAGGCCGCGCTGCGCGACACGGTGATTGTCGCCAAATCTGCCGGAGAGGGGCTGGGCGTGTCGCTGCTCCATTGGATTATCGGCGACAGCCAGCGCAGCATCGTGGTCGAGATGATGGCTGACGGCCTGCATGTATACGACGATCCGGTCGACACCCTTGCCAACCAGCCGACCTTCCCGTGGCACATGGAAAACCTGCGCACCTATATCACCGCCACAAGCGATTTTCCGCAGACAGCGACATGGCGTGGCGCCGAGCTTAAGCCCTATGGAGCCGGTGCCGGCATGCGCGGCATTCCGGGCGATTGCTATTCGCCGAGCCGTTTTGTAAAGGCGTCGTACCTCAATGCCAATTACCCGCAAAAGGAGAGCGAGACCGAAAACGTCGTTCGCATGTTCCGCTCGCTCGAGGGCGTGGTGATGATCGAGGGAGCGTCCAGGATGGGCGATGGCAAGTTCGAGAAGACTATCTACACCGGATGCTTTAGCGCGCGCACGGGCAATTATTACTACGCGATGTATGGGGATCCGTCGATTCGCTACGTGAGCCTGATGGATGCCGAGGGCGCGAGCCCCGATAGGCTCGTGGTTCCCGAGCCGCGTCGTTCGTAGCTCACCGGTCCGTTGCGACATAAAACGGC
>CALLFD010000272.1 GCA_937997605.1 uncultured Collinsella sp.
CCGCCGTCCATGATCATGATGCGGCTGCAGATTTGCTCGACTTCCTCCATGTAATGGCTGGTATACACCACCGTGGCGCCCTCGTCGCGCAGACGGCAGATGCCCTCCAGGATGGCGTTGCGGCTCTGCGGGTCGACCGCCACCGTGGGTTCGTCAAAAAAGATGAGCTCGGGCTTGTGCGCGATGCCGCAGGCGATGTTGAGGCGACGCGCCAGGCCGCCCGAGAGCTTGCCGGGGCGGAACTTGGTAAAGTCACCCAGCCCGACAAAGTCAATCGCCTCGTCCACCAGCGCACGGCGACGCTTGCGATCGTTAACGTAGAGGCTGCAGAAATAGTCGATGTTCTCACGCACGGTGAGCTCGTCGAACACCGCCACCTGCTGTGGCACCACGCCGATGCGGCGCTTGAGGTCATAGCGGGCGGGCGTCATGGGCTCGCCGAACAGCTCGATGGTGCCTTTGTCGTAGGCAAGCAGCTGCAGAATGCAGTTGATGGACGTGGTCTTGCCCGAGCCGTTGGGGCCCAGCAGGCCAAAGATCTCGCCGGGGGCGATGCTCAGGCTAAAGTGGTCGAGCGCGATAAGGTCGTCGTAGCGCTTGACGAGGTTTTCGACGTGGACGATGTCTGTCATGAGGCGGCCCTTCTGTTGATTGCGGCCCGGTACGATTGCATCATCGCAGGAGCCGCCGGCGCGCACCAGTGAGCTTTGTCACGAGTGCGGGGCTTGGCCGTGTGGCCACCGACGCCCCCGATTTGTCGCGCGGGAGGAATGTCACGGTTGCGCAGGCGGCCCCTCCACTACGCGCGGCTTCGCGTACAATACCCGTATGAACAGGCTTTTCGACAAATCGATCGTGCTGGCGTGCTGCATTGCAGCCGCCACGGGCCTTGCTGTGGACGCCCGCCTGGTCGCGGCGTTTTGCCTTGGCGTTATCGCCACCTCGCTGGCCGAGGTCGCACAGGGGGAACGCACACGCCGTGTAAGCAAGGCCGCGAGTTACGCTTACATCATCGCGGCCGTCTTTGCGCCGCCGTTTGTGCCGTTTGCGCCTCTCGCCCTCTATGACATCGCGCGGCGCGTGCGCCGTGAACACGTTTGGGTCGCGTTGGGCATTGGCGTCGCCTTTGTCTTCGCACTCGTCGCGGACCTACGCGCCGACGCGCTCACCGCCCGAACGCTTCTACTGACCGCCATCCTTTCAGTTGCCGCCACCTTGTTATCGCTACGTACCGCCCAGTTGGAGCGCGAGCAGCAGCGCATGCGCCGCATCCGCGACGAGCTGCAGGAACGAGCTCTCGCGCTCGAAGCGCGCAACCGCGACCTTGCCGATCGCCAGGACTACGAAGTCGAGCTCGCGACACTCGCCGAACGCGCCCGTATCGCGCGCGAGATCCACGATAACGTCGGCCACCAGCTCACGCGCGCCTCGCTGCAGACCGAGGCCCTGCGCGTCGTGCACGCCGACGAGCCCAGGGTTGCCGCCGATTTCGCCGACGTCAAACGCACGGTTGACGAGGCGCTCCAGCTTGTGCGCACCAGCGTCCACGCGCTCAACGACAACGCCGTCGACCTTTCCGTACAGCTCGAACGCATTGTTGAAGGCGCGCGCTCGGACGGCGGTCCGCAGATTGAGCTTGAAGTTATGGCCGAGCATGCACCCGCAAACGTCGCCAACTGCTTTGCGGCGGTCCTGCGCGAGGCGCTCTCCAACACCATGCGCCACGCTTGCGCCCAGACCGTCACTGTACGATGCATGGAGCATCCGTCGTTTTACCAGCTCATCGTTGCCGACGATGGCACGGGCGGGGTCCAAGCAAGCGGCCGCGGCGCCGCGGAGGGCATGGGGCTCACCTCCATGCGCGAGCGCATCGAGGCGCTTGGCGGCACCTTCACCGCCGGCCCGCGTGCCGGCGCCGGCGGCTGGCGCGTGTTTGCCACCGTTCCCAAACAGCAAGGAGATGAGGACTGATGAGGCTCATCGTTGTCGACGACGACCGCTTGGTGGTCGATTCGCTCAAGATTATCCTGGGCGCCCAGCCGCAGATCGAGGTAGTGGGCACCGGCGCCAATGGCGACGACGCGGTCGCGCTCTACGCCGAGCACGCGCCCGATATCGCACTGCTCGACATCCAGATGCCGGGGCGCGACGGACTTTCGGCCGCACGCGAGATCCTTGAGCGCGACCCTGCGGCGCGCGTGGTGTTTCTGACGACGTTCTCGGATGACGAGTACATTGTGTCGGCGCTCAAACTGGGCGCCCGCGGCTACCTGATCAAGACCGATGTCGCCGCCATTCCGCCAGCGTTGGCGCAGGTCATGGACGGCAAACGTGTGCTCGAGGGAAAGGCAATCGAGGACATCGATTTTGATGGGGCGGACGTCGAGGCCGGCGCGACCCGCCGGCCCGCGGCCTTCGCCAGCCTAACCGACCGCGAGTTCGAAGTCGCCGAGCTCATCGCCCGCGGCCTCGACAACAAGGAGATTGCCGCCACCGCCTATATGGGCGAAGGCACCGTGCGCAACCACATCAGCTCGATCCTTGCCAAAATGGGCCTACGCAACCGCACGCAAATCGCCATTGCCTACCTGCGAGGGTAGTTGCCCAACGACTGACCGCCCCGGCATAGCAAAATGGATGCCACCGATTTAATACCATTTCAAAACTATGCCGGTTTACTACGATGAATCGCCCACCTTCGACCACGGTAAATTGCGCGCTTGCAAAACCGCAGGTAGAACGTTTGCAATATTTAGAAAAATGCAGTCATGGTCGGGAATGTCGAATTCATCGTAGTAAACCGACATAGTTTTGTTCGGGCGGCCCTGCACGAG
>CALLFD010000273.1 GCA_937997605.1 uncultured Collinsella sp.
CTACACTCGAAGTGACACTCTTTCCCTACACGACGCTCTTCCGATCTTACATTTCGCACAAGAACGTATTCACTTACATAAGTGGATACAAACGGGGACGACGACGGTTGAGTCCGGATAAATCGTTGTGTGCCCGGGAATCATGAAAGGATGTGTTATGGACGCTATCGTCAAATTCCTTGAAAAACACCAGCCCCTCTTCGACAAAATCTCGAGGAACATTTATCTGGTGGCGATTAAGGATGGCTTTCTCTCGAATATGCCAATTGTGCTGTTCTCGAGCCTGTTCCTTCTTCTTTCGACGCTCCCTGCCTATGTAGGCATCACGCTTCCGTCTGAGGTGCTGGATTTCTTCAATAAAATCTATGCATATACCATGGGACTTCTTGGCATTATGGTGGCCGGCACCACGGCGAGCTCACTTGCCATGTCGATGAACCGTCGCATGCCTTCGGGTAAATCTCTCAACCCCACCTCGTGCATGGTTTGTGCCATGTGCGGCATGCTCTTGCTATCGGTGACGAACGATGTTGTCTCGATTGGCGGAGCAGATACATCTGTTTTTGAAACCGGCTATATGGGAACCAAGGGTTTTCTCGCTGCGTTCGTAGCCGCATTCTTGACCGTTAATATCTATAAGGTGTGCATTAGCCATAATGTGACGATCAAGCTCCCCAAAGAGGTCCCTGGCTCTATTGCGCAGAGTTTTCGCGATATCTTTGCATTTGGGTTTTCGATCCTTGCGTGCGCTTTTATCGATCTTGCGAGCCGCAAGCTGCTTGCTGTGCCGTTCGCCAATTTGGTATCCGCTCTCATCTCGCCGCTGTTCTCCGCGGTCGACACCTATCCTGGCATGGCGCTTATCGAAGGCGCAGTCGCACTTTTCCAATTTATGGGTATCCACGGTGCTTCGGTTGTCATGAGTCCGATCAATGCTGCGCTCTACGGCAATACCGTTACCAATCTTGAGGTTTTCCAAGCAGGTGGACACCCGTCAATTGCTCTCACGCAGGACTTTACAAGCTTCATCGGCGGTCTGGGCGGTTCTGGCTGCACGTTCATCGTTCCTATTATCCTGATCATGTTTATGCGCTCCAAGCAGCTTAAAGCCATGGGCAAGGCATCGATTATCCCGGTGATTTTTGGAGTTAACGAGCCCGTTATCTTCGGTATGCCGATTGTTCTCAATCCCTATATGTTCGTGCCCTTCCTAGTGGCTCCTATGGTCAACGCCATTATCGGTAAATTTTTCATTGACGTCATTGGAATGAACGCCCCCATGTATACCATGCCGTGGGCGCTTCCCGGCCCAATTGGTGCATTCCTCACCACGGGTCTCGATCTGCGTTCTCTCGTATTGATGGCAGTGCTGTTGGTCGTTGACTTTGTGATTTACTATCCGTTCTGCAAGGCGTATGACCATCAGCTTTGTTTGGAAGAGTCTGCAAAGGAGACTGCAGGAACCTCGGATGCAGATGCTATTGCCGCACAGGAAAATGTCGCAAAAGCTCTCGAGGCGGTAAAGGACAAGGCGGAGCAGATCCGCGTGCTTGTGCTTTGCCAGGGTGCCGGCACTTCGACTCTCTTGGCAAATGCTCTTCGCGAAGGTGCCGCTGCTAAGGGTATCGATCTGGTTTCTCAGTCCGGTGCGTACGGAAGCCACTATGAGACGATGGATCAGTACAACGTGATTGTTCTGGCACCCCAGGCACGCATGTACTATGACGCTATGAAGGCCGATACCGATCGCCTTGGAATTAAACTGCTCACCACAAGGGGCAAGGAGTATATCGACCTTACCAACGATCCCGAAGGCGCAATTGACTGGATCGTTCAGGAGCTGGCCAAATAGTGGATGCACTCCGTCGTTGATTCGTCGGTGTATAGTACGGCCCCGCAGCTTATTGAGCTGCGGGGCCGTATTTCGTTAAAGGCTTTAGCCTGTGCGGGGCGCGCAGCGCGCCGCATCAGAAACCACCCG
>CALLFD010000274.1 GCA_937997605.1 uncultured Collinsella sp.
TTGATATCTGCTCCACCGAGGGTACGGCGCGCGTGCTGCGCGGCGGCAACGTGACCTGCGAGGTCGTGGAGAAGATCGGCGGCCCGCACGACGGCGAGCGTCCCAACATCGGCGATTTGATCGCCGACGGCAAGATTGCGGTGATCATCAACACGCCGTACGGTCCGGGCTCGCGCGGTGACGGCTACCTGCTGCGCACCGAGGCCGTGCGCCGCGGTGTGACCTGCGTGACCGCGATGTCTGCGGCCAACACGTACGTGAGTGCCATCGAGGCGGTGCGCGAGGACCAGCAGGGCCACGGCAGCGCCAACGACATGGGTATGGACGTCATTGCCCTGCAGGACCTGCCGCAGTACACGGTGTAAGACTCATCCCGTCGCCCGGGGCGTGATCGGATCTTTCTCTCGGAAACTGGGCTTCGCGAAGTTTCCGAGAGAAAGGTCCGCCTCACGCCCTGGCCTGTGCTGACTTGGCTGCATCGTGCGCTGCCGAAGGGACTTTGCGCGATGACTAGGGCTAAAAAAGAGAATGTGTGGGACAAACAACTCAGAGTTGTTTGTCCCATTTTTTATGGGCCGAGCGTATGGGCCGAGCGGGATGTTGCAGGATTAGACGTCTACGTATGTAACATCTGGAGCCCGATTTTTGGCCTAACTGTTACAGATTTAGACGAACCCCTCGTTTCATTTTTAGACATCTAAACATGTAACAACCAGTGTCCAAATCCGCCGTCAGATGTTATGAGCTTAGACGCCTAAATCTGTAACGGTTCGATCATTGAGTTTAACTGCTATATAAATCGGGGGGTTAAAAATAACATTCTCATGACGATTTAAGTTCATACCTAACAACTGGTATGGTCAAAATAATACCTGATAAACAGTGTAGTTTTGTCTATCTGGTACTGGATTTAAGAAGCTATTGGTATTGCTATTTAAGCCCACTTGACCTTTGACGGTTGATTTATCACCGCCTGGCGAATTGAGGGGGAGGGGCATACTTCTACGCGCTTATGCTACCAGCACCGTATGGGCGGTTATCTGGTTACTACCAGTTGCCCAAGTAACGGGTGGGCCCATTGCACGGAATGTACCGAACATCCCACCCGTTGGATGCGAGCGGCTTGCTGCTTCGCGAGCATCCATGACACTCTCGCTTGTCGGGGGGAAGGAGTCCAGGTGCGCAAGAATTCGATTTTTACAAAAAGGTGGGTGAAGGGCAGCGCGGTTCTCGTCGCAACGGCAGCGACGCTCGCCTTCGCCGCGCCCCAACAGGCAATCGCCACGCCGCTCAAGGGCGTTGAATCGGCAGCCGTGTCGCAGACAGCCTCGAACGTCGTCGATATCAACTTCGCCGACGGCATCAAGGGACGCATCACGTTCCTCGAGGACGGTATCTTCCGTTACAACGTCGACCCCAAGGGCGAGTTTTCCGAATACGCCACGCCGCGCAGCAAATCGCACACAGCCAAGATTCAGGCACAGCCCGATACGTCCGATACCTACAGCAAGCCGAGCGCGACGGTGTCCGACAAGGGCGATGCGATCGAAATCACCGGCGGCAAGGCGACTGTGATCCTCGACAAGGCGACGGGCAAGATGAGCATCAAGAGCGGTGACCGCGTCGTGGTCTCCGAGTCCCAGTCGCTCGACCTCGATAAGAAGGGCACCGTCCAGACGCTCGCCAAGGATAAGTCCGAGAACTTCTTTGGCGGCGGCACCCAAAACGGGCGTTTCCTGCACACCAACCAGACCATCGCCATCTCGAACACCAACAACTGGACCGACGGCGGCGTGGCCTCGCCCAACCCGTTCTATTGGACGAGCGACGGTTACGGTGTGCTTCGCAACACGTTTGCCGAGGGTTCCTATGACTTTGGCTCGTCGGACGCCTCGACAGATCGGAAGAGCGTCGTGT
>CALLFD010000275.1 GCA_937997605.1 uncultured Collinsella sp.
GGCTTGCGCATGAGGTACTCGAGCAGGTCGAACTCGCGCAGGGTGAGCTTAAGCGGCTCGCCGGCAACGGTCACCTCGCGATGGCTGGGCGAGAGCACGATGTCGCCCACGCTGAGCACATCGCTCGCCTGCTTGACCATGCCGCCACGACGCAGCAGTGCGCGGCAGCGGCTGGCGAGCTCCATGAGCGAGAAGGGTTTAGTCAGGTAATCGTCGGCGCCGCCATCGAGCGCCATCACCTTGTCGAGCTCGGTGTCCTTGGCGGTAAGCATCATGATGGGCACCGTCGCCGTCAGGCGGTCGGCGCGCAGGCGACGCATAATCGCCAAACCATCGGTATCGGGCAGCATGATATCGAGCAGGACGGCATCGGGTACCCGTCGCGCCACGGCGGCCTTAAACTCGCCGTCGCACGAAAAGCCTTCGGCCTCGATCCCCTGCTTGCGCAGTGCATAGACCGTCAAATCCCTGATGTTGTCATCGTCCTCGACGTAATAGATCATGTTGAACCCCTTTGCGGCCGGCATGACCGCATCTTAACCCTAAAGGTACCTTTACTAGATGGTATCAGCCAAAACGTCCCGTCAAATAATCCGCCGTACGCGGGTCGGTAGGATTTTTGAAGAGTTGCGCGGTGGGCGCGTGCTCCACCAACTCACCCAGCAAGAAAAACGCGACCGAGTCGGAGATGCGCGCCGCCTGCTGCATATTGTGCGTAACGACCACGAGCGTACAGGTCTCTTTGAGCTCGCAGGCCAGCTGCTCCACCACGAGCGTCGACACAGGGTCGAGTGCCGAGGTCGGCTCGTCCATCAGCAGAATGTCGGGCTGCACGGCAAGTGCGCGGGCGATGCACAGGCGCTGCTGCTGTCCACCCGAAAGACCCAGGCCCGACTCTTTGAGCTTGTCCTTGACCTCGTCCCACAGGGCAGCGCGACGCAGGGAGTCCTCGACCAGCTCATCGAGCACGACGCGGTCGCGCACGCCCATACCGCGCGGCCCATAGGCGACGTTGTCGTAGATGCTCATGGGAAACGGGTTGGGGCGCTGGAACACCATGCCCACGCGCTGGCGAAGGCGGCAGATGTCGTAGTCGCCCAGGATATCTTGACCATCGAGCGCAATCTTACCCTCGATGCGGCAATCCTTGATGCCGTCGTTCATGCGGTTAAAGCAGCGCAGCAACGTGGACTTTCCGCAGCCCGAAGGCCCGATAAACGAGGTGATCTGCTTGTCGCGGATCTTGATATTCACGTCCTTGAGCGCATGATGGTCGCCATAGAACAGGTCGAGGCCCTCGACGTCGATACGCGTCGGCGAGGCGGCAAGATCCTCTGCCGTGGGGCGAGTCGCATCCCCAACCTCGCGCTCGCGCGCGGCCTCGGCCTGCGCTTTCATGAGTTCTTCAAGCTCCGTGGGCTCCACAGCCGCAGCAGCCGTCATACCGCATACCTCCACATCGATATCAATTCAGCAGTATCGATAGTAGGAATCGCGGCTCATATGCACGTGAGCGCATTGTCAAGTGTTTGTAAGGGCACGCTGGCTATGCGGCGGGCAGCTCGATGGTGAATATCGTGTGTTCGGGCGTCGATTCACATGCAACGGTACCGCCGTGTGCCGCGATGATCTCCTTGGCAATAGCAAGGCCCAGACCGGCACCACCGCGATTGGTCGCACGCGCCGCATCCAAGCGATAGAACTTCTCAAAGATCACCTTGAGCTTAGCCGCAGGGATAGGATCGCCCTGATTGATAAAGCGCACGCGCACGCCGCCATCGTCTTGGCGCCCGGCCTCAATCGTGATAGTCGAGCCCTCATAGCTATAGGCGACGGCGTTTTTCATGATGTTGTTGAACACGCGGGCCATCTTGTCGCCATCCACGAGCACCGTCAGGTCCTCGCGAATATCAACTTGGGCTTCCTTATGCTGCTCGTTGAGGATGGGATAGAACTCGTCAGTCACCTGAGCCAGCAGCAACCCCAAATCAACATAGCCGCGCGTGAGCACGATATCGTGGAAGTCAAAGCGCGTGATATCGAAGAACTCTTCGATGAGCGCATCGAGCCGGTGCGCCTTGTCGAGAGCCACGCCCGTAAAGTGCGCACGTTGCTCAACCGGCAGCTCAGGAGCCTCTTGCAGCAGCGAAAGATAGCCCACCACACTGGCAAGCGGGGTGCGTAGGTCATGTGCCAAGTACGTGACCAGATCGTCCTTGCGATGCGACTCGTCACGCAGAGCTTGCTGCACCTTGCGCTCACGGTCACGCACGCGGTTAAGGGCGCCCTCGACCTCCAAGAAGTCGCCGTCGATGTTGTCCCAGGTGTCGGGGTGATCGATCAGGCGATCTTGAATACGAGCGGCCAGCACACAATCGGCATGCTGCTCGCCCTGTTCGTAGCCCTGGTAGTACAGGGCGCGACCACACAAGAACAGCACGCACACGGCAAGCGCCAGCACAAAGCCAAGCATGTTGAATACAAAGCCGGCATCGAACAGCACCGGCCCTTCGATGCCGCCGAGCGCCATGGCGCCAATCGCCAACGTCATGGCCCACGCGGCGCCGCCAATCACCATGCAGCGGCGCACGATCTCAAATCGATCGATCAGCAAAAAGCCGACAAGCAGCACCGCCAAGATTCCGACGATGTTGTCGATGCCAATCAGCAGCAGGCTCAGCAAAAAGAGCAGCACCGTTGCAAGCGCGCGATTGTCGACGACCGACCTCACGTATTCAAAGAGTCGATCGGGCACCTCGAACGCTTGTCTATCGTCTTTTGTCATATCAAGATCCTCACAAGCGAAAAGCGTTATTCGATGATGTAGCCGACGCCCCAGACGTTTTTGATAAAGCGCGGCTTTTGTGCGTCGTCGCCGATCTTTTCGCGCAAGTGGCGAATGTGCACCATCACCGTATTGTTGGAGCCGGGCATAAAGTCCTCGTTCCACACCGCGCGGAACAGGTCCTCCACGGCCACCACGCTGCCGCGATGCTCGACCAGATACAGCAAGATTGAATACTCGGTGGGTGTGAGGCGTACCGGTGCACCGTCCACCGTCACGGAACGAGCGTCGCGGTTGATCTCCAAGCCGTCGAGCTGAATGGTCGGCGATTCGGCCGCCTGTGCACGGCTACCGTAGCTGGTGTAGCGGCGAAGCTGAGCGTGCACACGCGCGATGAGCTCCAGCGGACGGAACGGCTTAACCACGTAATCGTCCGCGCCAAGCGAAAGGCCCCCGATCTTGTCTTGCTGGGCATCGCGCGCCGTCAGCATGATCACGGGATAGGTATGGCTGGAACGGATCGTACGCAGCAGCTCAAACCCATCGATATCGGGCAGCATGACATCCAGCAGCGCCAAATCAAACTCCTGCTCCAAAATCGCCTTGGCAGCATCGGCCCCGCTATAGGCAATCTGGACATCAAAGCCCTCTTTTGTAAGGTAGATGCCAACCAAGTCGGCGATGGCCTTCTCGTCATCAACTACCAAAATGCGCTCGTTCATGCGTGCTCCTCTCGCGCTCCATTATGCCCGAGGCGACGCACGCCACACGCAACAAGCGTGGGTGATTAAGTCGGCCTTAAGCACCCTTGTGCCCGTTCGGGTGCGGATGTGGGCCACACGCGCACGCGATGATCGCCGACGCCGGGAAACGATATACTCTAGTTCCAGAAGAGACCATCCCGTCGAAAGCGAAATCCGTGAAGTCCCTCACCTCTTTTGCAAAGCGCTCAGCCCAGCTTGCCGCCGGCCTTGTCTGCGCTATCGCCCTTGCCGCTGGCGTGCCCACCGTCGCCGGCGCCCAAGTGCTCACGACCGACAATGTTTGCGGCAAAACCGCTGATGCGCGCGGCATCACGGCCGAAAACCTGCCCGATATCGATGCGACCAATGCCCTCGTCATGGGCAAAGACGGCACCGTCTACTATGCCCGCAGCGCCGATGAGCAGGTCAAGATTGCCTCGATCACCAAGGTCATGACCGCAATCCTAACCGTCGAGAATTGCAAGATGGACGAGAAGGTCACGGTGAGCAACGCCGCAGCCACCGTAGGTAATTCGACCGCCGGCTTGCTCGAAGGCGACGAGCTTACCGTGGAGCAGGCACTGCGCGGCCTGATGATTCCCTCGGGCAACGACGCCGCCATCGTGCTCGCCGAATATGTGGGCAAGAAGATCGACCCTAAGACCAAAGACGCCGAGGCCACATTTGTGAAGGCCATGAACGAGCGCGCTAAGAAGCTCGGCTGCACCGGTACGCTTTTTGAAAACCCGCATGGTCTGGACTTTGATGAGTGGGCTGGCAATATGCACTCAACCGCACACGACGTAGCGCTGATGATGCAGGAGGCCATGAAAAACGACACGATCCGCGAGGTCGTAGCGAGCGGGGATTCCTGGATCGAGGTCGCGGGCGCCGACGGCACCGACCATTCGCATTCCATGGACACGCATAACTATTTGCTGGGCCAAGATGGCAACATCGGCGGCAAGACCGGCACCACCGACGACGCGGGCTATTGCTTTACGAGCGCCTACAACCGCGACGGCGACGAGATCTACACCGTTATTTTGAACTCCACCACCACCGATCAGCGCTTTACCGATACCGCCACCCTTGCCAACTGGTACTACGACCACAAGGTGACGGTCGCAATCGCCAACACGCAGGAAAAGACCGCCAACGGCAACCCGCTCATGGCACGCATTAGCCAGACAGATTGGACGGACAAGACGATCGACGCCACGCTCGCCGACCCCACGGCGCAAGCGACCGTGTTTTCCCTTGCCGGCGAGGTAACCGAAAAGGTTAGCTACGACGATCTTTCGGGCACGGTGCATGTGGGCGACAAGGTGGGCAGCGTTACGCTCAAGCAGGACGGCACCAAGGTCGCCGTCATGGACCTGGTTGCCGACGAGGAAGGCACAGGGCCGAATCCCATTGAATGGCTCCTTGTGAAGCTCGACCGCCTGGGCCGCCGCATCGACAACCGCCCACTTGCGGCAGAGAGCGAGACCGTAACCAAGGCGCCCGAGATGTAAGATCGAAGAACAATACACTCGCTGAAAGGAGGTGTCCGAAAGGATGCCTCCTTTTTTTGAGGGTTCGAATCCCCAGCGCCCTTTCTCGATAATAAAAAAGGGCCCTCGATGGGACCCTTCTTTAAAGTTAAACTGGCGGAGAGCTGGGGATTCGAACCCCAGATGCCCTTTTGGGGCATACTCGCTTAGCAGGCGAGCACCTTCGGCCTCTCGGTCAGCTCTCCGTAACAGCCGTTCTATAGTAACCAAACAGCCAAGGATGGGCAAGAGGAAATTTTCTAATTGCCTAGCATCCTTTCCTCCTTGGAAGCTTCGCCTACCCCAGCGAGCGGTTGAGGGAGCCGAGCTCGTCGTTGCCCATGGTGCGCCACATTTGGAAGATGCAACCGCGTGCCAGGAAAAAGAAGCCGTTGTCGACCAGTTGCACAGCGGCATCTGCAAGCTGATTCGTCACGGCGGACACTGGCGGCAGCTCGAGTCCAGCCTTGCGGATGGTCTCGACCGCTTCCTCGAACGTCGGAGGCTCGCTGACGCCCATCTCGTTCATAAGGCCCTGCATTTCTTCCAGCGCGCTGCTGCCCGATTCCTCACCGCGCGGCACCAGACGGTAACAAGCCAGCGCTAGGTCGAGCTGATCACAATTCCAATAGGCAAACGCCAAGCGATAGAACAGGTAACCGATTGCAGAACGATCGCTGGCAATACGTAGGCCGTGGCGCGCCACCTCGATAATCTCGTCAAAGCGCTCCAGACGCGCAAGCACGTTGATGAGCGCAAAGTGCGATTGCATGGACGAGCGCGCCAGATCGTAAAGATGGCGCACCTCGGGCAGCGCTCGTTCAAAGTCCTCTTGCTCGGCGTAAAAACTGCAGATCTCGTGCTGGGCAAAGTACAGCGCATCGGGCGCACGAAGGATTCGCACCGAGCGGTCTTCTTCCAACACCGGTAGCACCATGCGCACCAGCTGGTTATCGCAAAACTGCGTTTGAACCGGACCTGTCGCCAAAAGCTCGGCAACGGCGCACTTAGCCTCCAACTCCTCAACAAGACGGGAAAAGCC
Source organism: uncultured Collinsella sp. (assembly GCA_937997605.1). GTDB lineage: Bacteria > Actinomycetota > Coriobacteriia > Coriobacteriales > Coriobacteriaceae > Collinsella. The sequence continues at coordinate 6,106 of CALLFD010000275.1, forward strand.
TTCAAAAGCACCTGTACGGTCGACTTTTGCCTGCTCGCGCAATTCAACAACACGGGCCACGTATGGGTCGTCGTCCTCTTCCATGACCTCCAACTCGTCAGCCGTATCGGCAAGCAGCAAATCGCGCAGCGCCGGCGGAAGCGTGCGATGGTCATCACGCGGACGAGCATGAACCTCCGCAGGCTCAATCGTCTCCGGAGCGGTTGACTCATACGCCTCAAGCACACGCTTGCACGGCATATCGTCCATGTCCATGCTCTCAAGATCCTTGGCAACAGGCACGCAATCGGCCAGATAGGCCGCGCGCCCAAAGAAATACGTTGCGACAACGCGCTCGCCCTGCTCACTGTCGGGAGCAGCAATCTGCACATAGCAGCGCGTGATGCAGGTGCCCGCGGCAAAACACGCTGCCGCAAGCGTGAGTGCCACGCGCGCATCGTGCTCCGCGGCCCAGACCGCGCGCGTGTCCTCGTCCAGCTCGCGCCAGGCGTCATCTTGAGCATCGTATTCACGTTGCGGCATGGCGTCCACGACAGAGTGCCCAAACCGAACGAGCATAATCCCCTCGGCAACGTTTGCCCGATAGGTATAGTCGAGCCGTGTGACCACGTTAAGTGCCTCGACAATACGCGCGAAGCGGGTACGCACATCCCACTCACCGCCCGGCTGGCAAGCCACCGTACCCGGTTTGCCCCACGGGTTATCGCTCGAGGCCGTATCGAGCAGTCGGGGAACATCGTTGGTCGTCTTGGCGATATGCCACGCATCAAAGAGCGCGCAGCCCTCAAGGCTCGGCGAGGATCCCGCAGGGACCAATCCGGCCCCGATGCGCTCAAGGATGCCGGAGAGGCGGTTGAGACGGCACTCGATGGCAAGCAGCATGTCAATCTCGTCCTGGTCCAGCAGGCTACGATCAAAATTGAGATAGAAAAGCTTTGAACGATCAATGCGAGCCAGGCTCATCTCGGACTTGGCAGCGATGGTGCGCAGGCGGGGCAAGTCAATTTCACTCATAAGGGCAGCGGCATAGCGCTCGATACCGCTCGGATTCTCAGCATGGTCAACGCGGTAAAGCAGCGTCTCGATAGCATCAGGGAGCGGTGCCGTGTTAAAGCCCAAAAACACCTCGACCGGCTCGGGCAACTTTACGAGCTTGATCTTGTCGATAACATTTTGCATACCCTCGTCGAGTCCGCCGGCGTCCGCCGTGCTCGCAATGGCATTTTCGGAGTCAGCGAATATCACGTAGCGCAGGAACATCGATGCCATGAACTCGCCGTAAGGAAGGGAGCGGGTCGAATTCCATGTCTCGTGGTCGGACTGCTCGCGCATGGGGCCTTCGGGAGAGCCGGCAGCTTGCGCACACGCGCGCATTGCACCGTTGGCTTCCCTTACCATAATCTCACCGACGCTGGAATCGGACTCGTCAAGGACCAGTTCCATGTCGGGGTCGTTGGGCAGCGGAGCCTCGCTAACGGGGCGGTCCACCTTGTACACCTCACCCGAAACGCTTACGTAGCCCAAAAGCGACACATGGCTTTTGCCGACGAATTCGACGACATAACAAGATTCATGCTGATCCTCGCCAAAGAGTTTCCAGACCACGCCATATGAGCGTCCCGCAGGCTGCTCGGGCATCGCCGGAAAGCGCTTCTTGGGATCGAGAAACCTGAGCTTGTATGTCGGACGCTCTGCCACGAAATATCACCCTGATCGGTCGTTGAGAGAAGGAGTGGTCGCGGATGGGCCGCGACACCTACTCGGAATCTTACACGAGTCGATAAGAAATCGTCCGCTTCACGCCCGCGCCTCGACCGAGGTTCGAATCCGTGCGGTGCCGGCGTAAAAGAAAAGCCCCCGTTGCCGGAGGCTTCAAGTTCAATTGGTGCGGCGTATAG
>CALLFD010000276.1 GCA_937997605.1 uncultured Collinsella sp.
CAACGGTCCCACGAGCGAAAAGGGAACCAGCACGATCGACACAGCAAGCAGTACGCTCACCACCGGACCAATGACCGCATTTGCCAACGGAGCAATGAGCGAGAACGTACCGAAGGCAGGAATGGTAATGGGGAGCGTCGCCAACTGCGAGCACAGTGTGACGGAAAGCATACTGGCAATGCCCGATGGCACACCCAGCTCACCCAAAGCGTAGGAGGCGTACGGGCAAAAGCACAGGATGGCAAAGACGCTGGCACATGAAAGCTGAAAGCCTATCTCGAACAGCACCGTCGGCCGCAGTAGCACAAAGATGGACATGGTTGCGAAGAGTGCCGATGCGCCGTGCCGGCGACGCCCCGCGCCGTTTACGACAAGCGTCGCGAACACCATGCAGCACGCGCGCACGGCCGAGGGAGACGCGCCCGTAAAGGCAGCGTAGCCCACAAGCGTTATCGCCAATATCGCCCGCTGAAGACCACGTGAGCACCGAGTCTTTTGCAACACACCCTCGATTACAAACCCCACGATAGCCAAATGGCTGCCCGAGACGGCGATTAGATGCGCCGTTCCCGTCACCGAAAACCAGTCGCCCGCCGGTTGGGCGTGCAGCTCGGCCGAACGACCGCAGACGACACCGGCTATGAACGCACGCGCCGGGTCGGTCGCAGGCGCGATGGACGCAAGCAGCCCATTTCGCAGCCGAAGCAGCGGCCCCGGAGAGCCCTCATCGACCGATAAAATCCGAACGGCTTTTACCTTGCATACCTCGCCTCGGAGCACACGCGATCGTCCATACGCATCGTTCTCAAAACGTGAAACGCGACCGATAACACGCACGTGCGCCCCGACCTTGAGCTCGAGGTCGCACGATAGGCGAACCATTGCCAAGTTCTTACCGTCCGTGCGTGCCTCGCAGGTATAGGAATACACGTCGTCGTTTATGGATGGGTCACCCTGCACGACAAACTCAAGGCTGCTTGCCGCTCGACCGTCGAGCGCCTTCGAGGCGCTTAGCACGCCCACAGCCCACCACGCCGAGACGACCGCTCCCGCCACGAGACCGACGGACGC
>CALLFD010000277.1 GCA_937997605.1 uncultured Collinsella sp.
TCTTGCGGGTCACCTCGGCATAGCGGTCCATCTACATCTCCTCCTTCACCAGCGCAGCAAACGCAGCCAGCACCTCGTCGTTTTCCCGCGGCGTACCCACGGTAATGCGTAGGCAGTCCGCGAGCCCCGGCGCATAGCTAAAGTCGCGCACCAAAATCGAATACTCGTCGCGCAGGCGCTCGCGCACGCGCGTGGCATGCGGCGTGCGCACGAGCACAAAGTTCGCCGCACTCGGCCATGCCTCCACGGGCAGGCCCTCGGCAGCCATCACGCGCAGGGCGGCCAGCTCGCGCTCACGCTCGGATGCGACTTGCGCCACCACGGGCGCATAGGTATCACGGGCACGCACACAGGCAAGCGCCGCCGCTTGGCTCAATACGTTGACCGAATAGATCTGGCGAATCGCCGCGAACACGTCGATGACCTCGGGCGTCGCGATCACGTAGCCCAGACGCGTGCCGGCGGCGCCAAACGCCTTGGACAGCGTATGCAGAATCACCAGGTTGGGATGCTCGGCGATAAGCCCCTGCGCCGTGGTGGCCGCGCCAAACGAATCGTCGGCAAACTCCACGTAGGCCTCGTCGACCATTACCATGCCGGGGCACGCATCGCACAGAGCCGCGACAAAGTCGAGCGGCGCCACGTCGCCCGTGGGATTGTTGGGCGAGGTCACGATCACTAGGTTGCACTCGGGCGCCGCTGCGAGCACAGCCGTTTGGTCGAGCCCAAAGGTCGCCGGGTCGCGCCACACGTCGCGCACCTCGGTCTGACAGAGCGATGCAAAGAACGCATACTCGCTAAAGCACGGCGGGCAGTTGAGCAGGGTCCTCCCCGCGCCGCCAAACGCCAGCAGATAGTTATAGAGCAGCTCGTCGCCGCCGTTGCCCACGCAGATGTTCTCGCGCGTCACGCCACGCCAAGCAGCCAGTTCGTCGCGCAGGTCGTTCGACATGGGATCGGGATAGCGGTTGAGCGGCGTGGCAGCCAGGGCCGCGTCGACCGCCTTGCGCACGCCAGCCGGCACGGGATAGGTGTTCTCGTTGGCCGAAAGATTGATGCGCGTGGGCGCAAAGTCGGGATCGTAGGGTTCGATACCGGCCAAGTAGGGCTGGACGAGCTCCTTCATGCGCGGCGTGAGTTCGGCCATGTTAAGCCTCCTCGCCGGTCGCGCCAGCGCCATCCGAGCCTGCAGCCGCCAGGTCCACGCCCTCGGCGACCGTCGCGGTCGTATCACCCGGCCAGGCGACCTTGGTCAGGTCGGCCGCAGCCAGCGACGCAGCGCTCACGGCATCCTCGCCCTGCTCCAACACGCGGCGACGCAAAGCGGCGGAAAGCGCGTGCGCCCACAGGCCCTCGGCCTCGGCCAGGCGCTGCGTCGCGGGAGCGTCCGAGAGCAGGCCCTCGGGTGTATAACAAATGACACTCGAGCGCTTAACGAACTCTTCGACCGAAAGCGGGTTGGAGAACATGGCCGTACCGCCGGTCGGCAGCGTGTGGTTCGGGCCGGCAACGTAATCGCCGAGCGGCTCGGAGCTCCACGCGCCCACAAAGAT
>CALLFD010000278.1 GCA_937997605.1 uncultured Collinsella sp.
CAAAGGCGCGCAGGGCCGGCATGCGCATGGCACGCGTCACGGCGCCGGTGTACAGAAGCACGTCGGCGTGACGGGGCGAAGGCACGACCTTGATGCCAAAACGCTCGACGTCAAAGACGGGCGTGATGGAACCAAAGATCTCGATCTCGCAGCCGTTGCAGCCGCCGCAGTCGACACGGTAGACGTACACCGAGCGCTTGATCTTCTTAAGAAGGGTCGCCTTGGCCTTCTCGATGCTCTCGTCGAGCTCGATCTTGGTCGGGCGGTACTGGAGCCGCTCGGGCAAAAGCGTGGGTTCGGCCATGGTTACTCCTCCTTCGTTTCAAAATCCATGATGATGCCCTCGACCGGCGCCGGACCGGCGGGAATCTCGGGCGCATCGGGGTTGAGCTCGCGGTCGATATACTCCGGGTTCACGCCGTGGCCGCCCAGATACTCCATGCCGGGGCCCTGGGGCTCACCGGACGCAAGCGTCTCGTTGGCAGCCATGCCAGCAGCGTTGCCGCTCTTTACGGCCGAGGCGGCGCGCAGGGCGTCGAGCTCGCGCTTGCACTCCTGGCACATACCGACAGTACGGGCGGCCTGCTCGGCCTCCATGCCGCCAGCCTTTTGCAGCAGGCGCTTGGCGTAGTCGATCTCCTTGTGCGGGGCAAACGGCTTGCCGCAACGCGAGCAGTGCTCGAGCGTATAGACGCTCTTGCTGGTGAGGTCGTCCTTGCTCATAACGGCCAGCTCAAACTCCTCGGTGAGCTTGATGGCCTCCATGGGGCAGGCCTCCTCGCAGCGGCCGCAGAAGATGCAGCGACCGTAGTCGATCGACCAGGTGATGGTATCGGCCGCAAGGTCGGTGTCCATGCGAATGGCATCGGCCGGGCACGCCACGCCGCAGGCTCCGCAGGCGATGCAGAGCTCGGCGTTGTGCTCGGGCTTGCCGCGCATGTCCTTGTTGGTGGGGAACGGCGCAAACGGGTACTTGACCGTCGCGTCGCCGGCCTTGGCGTTAACCTTCCAAAGCTTCAGCATATTAGAGCGCCTCCTCATCGAGCGGAGCGGCCATGGTGCCCTCGCCCGCAAGCGGCGACTTGTCGCGCCAGACGTTCTCGAACTGTTCCTTGTCGAGCACGTGGTCGCGCTTGGCGGCGACATCGGTCACCGTCACGCGATCGGTGCAGGAGTAGCACGGGTCGAGCGAGCCGACGATCAGCGCTGCATCGCCCACGGTGTTGCCGCGGAACATGTAGCGCAGGACCGGCCAGTTGCTGTACGTGGCGGCCTTGGCGCGCCAGCGGTAGCACTTCTGGTTATTGCCGAGCATGGCCCAGTGCACGTCCTCGCCGCGCGGCGCCTCGGTGGCGCCGATGGCGTACTTGTGCGGGGTGTACTCCCAATCCGTGGTGAGGATGGGGCCCGACGGGCAGTTCTCGAGCATGGTCTCGATCATGTCGATCGAGTCGTAGACCTCCTGGATGCGGACGGCGGTGCGGCCGAAGGCATCGCAGGTGTCTGCCGTAGCAGCGTGCATCTTCTGAACATCCGGATCGGCGTAGCCGTCGAAGGGATGGTCAAAGCGCACGTCGCGGGCATAGCCCGAGCCACGCATGAGCGGGCCGACCGGCGAGAAGTCGCGTGCGATCTTGCGATCCAAGATGCCGATGCCACTCGTACGCTCAATAAAGTTGGGCGTGGAGAGCAAGACGTCGACGAGCTCCTGAACCTCGGAGCGCAGCTGGTGGATGGTCGTGAGCGTGGAGAGCTTCTGCTCGGCCAAAATGTCGCGACGCACGCCGCCGATCACGTTGAGGCCGTAGGTCTTGCGGTGACCGGAGAGCTTCTCGGCCAGGTCCATGGACTTCTCGCGGACGCGGAAGAACTGCTGGAAGCCGGAGTCGAAGCCGGTGTAGTGCGATGCGAGGCCAATGTTGAGCAGGTGCGAGTGCAGGCGCTCGACCTCAAGCATGATGGCGCGGATGTACTGGGCGCGCGGCGGAACATGGATGCCCTGGGCGCGCTCGACGGCCTCGGCATAGGCCACCGAGTGGGCGCAGCCGCAGATGCCGCAGATACGGTCGGCGAGGAACGTAACGGCGTCATAGTTCAGGCGCGTCTCGGCGACCTTCTCCATGCCGCGGTGCACGTAGAACAGACGGTAGTCGGCGTCGACGATCGTCTCGCCCTCAACGAACAGGCGGAAGTGGCCGGGCTCGTCGGAGGTGATGTGCAACGGGCCCATGGGGACGAGCGTGGTCTCCTTGCCCTTGGTATCGGCCAAGAACTCGTAGTTTTCCATGTCGCTCGCGGGAGCGGGACGGAAGCGGTAGTCCATGGAGTCCTTGCGCAGCGGGTACAGGCCGCTGGGCCAGTCATCAGGAAGCACCAGGCGACGACGGTCGGGCAGACCCTCGGGGATCAGGCCGAACATATCGCGCAGCTCGCGCTCGCCCCACACGCAGGCGGGGACGAACGGCGTCACGGACGGGAACGTCATCTTGGCGGGATCGACCTCGGTGCGCACGGTCACCCAGCCGGGGTCCTCTCCCTCCATGGAGATGACGTAGTACACGGCGTAACGGCCGCACAGACTGCGCTCGTCGTTGCCGATGATCACAGGAATCCAGCCGTAGCGCTCGTAATACAGGTAGTGGACGGCCTCGGGCAGCTTGTCCTGCTTGACGGTGATCGTCAGCTGGTCCTCGCACTGCCACTCGACCTTCTCGATAGCGCCCGGCACTGCAGCACGCAGGGCCTCGACGTGGCTTTCGCAGCGACGAGCGTAGTCCTTCTTTTCAGGTTCTGCCATGGTGCTAATTCACCTCACTTGTCTTGGTCTGGGAACTGAACACCATGCGGTAGAGAGGGGCCTCGTGGAGCTCTTCGACGCTCTGGTTCAAAACGACGGACGTTGCATCCTCGACGCCGCTCGTGATGGCGACCGGGGTGGCGATACCGAACCACATGACCACGATCGCGAGGGCGATCTCGGGGATGATCATGAGGGCGGGCACCTCGTGGCGCTTCATGCCCTCGGGCGCCTTGCCGAAGATGGACTTGAGCGCGATGCCGGTAAGGGCGAAGTACACGCCGGTGAGGCCGATGGCCACGAGCACGACCACCCAGATGGGACCGGACTGAACGCCGGCCACGAAGGTGAGGAACTCGGAGATGAACAGGGCGAACGGCGGGAAGGCGGCGAGCGCGAGCAGGGCGATGATGGTGAGCGCTGCCGTGACGGGAGCGATCTCGACGACGCCCTTGATCTTGTTCAGGTCGCGGGTGTGGTAGATGTGCTGGATGTTACCGGCCATGCAGAAGGCGAGCGCCTTCGTGAAGCCGTGGAAGATGCAGTGCAGCAGGCAGGCGGCGATACCGAGCGGGCCACCGATACCCAGGCACAGCGCGACCACGCCGACGTTGTCGACGGAGGAGTACGCGAAGCGGCGCTTGATATCGTCCTGCTTGAAGATGCACAGGGCAGCCACCAGGATGGACAGCGTGCCCAGGATGAGCAGGAGCGTTCGCGGATAGGTGTCGCCCACCGTGATGATGGACAGGGAGTAGAAGCGGATGATCACCAGCATGGCGCACTTGAGCAGCACGCCCGAGAGCAGCGCGGAGACCGGGCTCGGAGCCTGGGAGTGCGCGTCGGGCAGCCAGGTGTGCATGGGGAACAGGCCCGCCTTGGTGCCGAAGCCGATGACGATGAACGCGAACGCGAGGCGCACGAGCATCGGGTCGAACTGGTCGGCGTAGGGCATGATGGAGGTGAGGAAGGCGGCCTCATGCGCGTTGGGCATGATATCGGCGGCGTTCGCGTAGATGAGCAGCGTGCCGAACAGGCCGAAGGCCACACCGGCGGTGCAGACCATCGCGTACTTCCAAGACGCCTCGAGCGCCTGCTTGTTCTTGTAGATGCCCACGAGGAACACGGTCGACAGCGTAGTGGCCTCGACCGCCGCCCAGGTGAGGATGATGTTGTTGGACAGGCAGGCGAGCAGCATCGTGAAGACGAACAGGCTGAACAGCGCGTAGTACTGCTTGGTGCGCTCGGCCGGCATGGTCTTCTCCTCGATATCGATCTTGATATAGGAGATGGAGTACACGCCGGTGATGAACCCGATGATGCCTACCAGAAGGACGAAGATCGACGAGAGCGAATCGAGATGGAGCCACAGGCCCAAAGCGTCGATATTCTGCCCGCTCGAGAGCATGGTTCCCGCGGTGACGACCGAAAGGACAAGGGTCGCCGCGACGGAGATGGTGTTGAGCCCCGCGAAGACGTTGTAGGACGTCGTCTTGGGGAGCGCAGCCATAATCAGGGAGAACACGAGAGGACAAGCGAGCAGGGCGACCGTCAGCATTGAAACATCCATGGCCTACCCCTTCAATTCGGTCAGGTCGTGGGAGTCGAGCGACTTAGTGTCGTTCCAAATCCTCACGACGACGGCGGACATGATGATGACGGCGAAGATGGCGTCGGTGGCGATGCCGATCTCGATGATCTCGGGGGCCGTGGGCGCGAGCAGAGCGAGCGTCACGTGGCTACCGTTCTCCATAAGGCAGTACCCGAAGATCTGCTTGAGGATGTTGCGCTGGGAGATGATGCACGTGAGGCCGACGAAGAAGTGCGCGAAGCTGATGGCGAGGGCCGGAGTGGCCACCTCGGCGGTGGGCAGGCTCAGGCGCGTGACCACCGCGAAGCAGACGGCCACCTCCAGACCGGTGAGGATGATGGTCCAGGCCGGCTTGATGGAGGAGGTCAGCGTGCTATCGGCAGGCGAACCCATCTTCTTGTAGGCACGGTTGAGAATGAACGGAACGAGGATCACCTTGGTGACGAAGGCCGACGCGGCCCACATGAGAAGCTCGGTGGCACCGGTGGTGAGGCCCAGGGTGAGCAGCACGCCCACCAGGACAACCGACTGGATCGCGTACCACTTGATGGCGGACGGGATGGTCTTCGAGACGACCACCATGGTGGAGGTCACGATCAGAAGACCGCCCAGGATATTGACTAACGAATAACCCATGTCCTACCTCCTAACCCATCCAACTAGAGGACAGAGGACCGGCGACGACGACCATGATCATGAGGACGACGAACACGAACGCCATGGCGCGCGGAAGGGGCTGGCCGGCGGCCACGGTCTCGCTCGGCTCACCGGGCAGGACCTTACCCATCCAACGCAGGAACCATGCGAAGGTGGCGACGGTCTCGACGACCATGACGCACACGAGGACAAAGATGACCGTGTTGGTAGCACCAACCGCGAAGCCACCGGAAATGATCTGGAACTTGGAAAAGAACGTGCTCATGGGGGGCACGCCGGCGATAGCGGTCGCGGCGACCGCAAAGCCCACGCCCGTGACCGGGTACTTCTTCATGAGGCCCTGGATCTTGGGCAGCATACGGGTTCCCAGCGTGAAGCTGAGAGAGCCAGCGATGAGGAAGAACAGGGTCTTGGTGAACGCGTGGTTGAAGATGTGCTCGACGGCGCCGTTAAACGCCATCTGGCTTCCGAACACGGAGAGGCCCAGGCCAAAGAACACGTAGGCGAGCTGCGCGATCGTCGAGAAGGCGAGCAGGCGCTTCATATCCTTCTGGGGCAGGTACATGAGGAAGCCGAAGAGCATGGTCACGACGGCGTCGATGATGGCGACCCAACCGACGATCTCGGGGATATCGCCGGCGCTCGCAAGAGCGCGGGCGAACACGCACACGCCGACCTTAACCATGGACGCGCCATGAAGGTAGGCGGAAACGGGCGTGGGGGCCTCCATTGCGGAGGGCAGCCACATGTAGAGCGGGAACTGGGCGGACTTGGCCCAAGCAGCGAACAGGATGAGCAGCAGCACGACGGTCTTCATACCGGAATCGAGCTGGGAGATCGCGCTCAGCGCGAACGTGCCGGTTCCGGCGAACAGGAAGGCCGCGCCGATGTAGAGTCCCAGAGCGCCGATATGGGTGATGATGAGCGCCTTCATACCGGCCTTCTTGGCCGTGGGCGTCATGTAGTAGCTGATGAGGCCCCAGGAGCACACACCGGTGATCTCGAAGAAAACGAGCTGGCCGACGATGGTGGAGCTGTAGGCGAGACCGGCCATGGCGCCGATGAACGTGGAGAAGTACACGTAGAAGCGACGACGGGGCGCGTCGGGATGCTCCTTATTCTTATCGCTCATGTACGGGAACGAATAGATGACGACGAGCAGGCCGATAGCGACGAACGCGGGTGCGAGCAGCGTGCTCATCCGGTCGAATATGAAGCCCATGACCAAGGTCTGGCCCATACTCGCCCAGGTTACATCGACCGCGTTCATGCCGTTTCCGGCAAACGTCGCGGCCAAGCCAACGGAAGCGACCGTGGCGATGCCGCCGGCAAAGGCGCAGATCCATTTAGCGTAGGGACGCGGCAGCATGACGATGAGCAGGGAGCCCAGCATGGGGACGGCGATCGCCACCATGGCAAAGAGGGACAAGCTCGATTCGATTGACATAGTTTCTCCCTTCTCCCTACACGCCTACGACGACGAAGACGAACGCGAGGACCGCGATGCCGACGACGGCCCAGGTCTGGTTACCGAGCACCTTGAAGCGCGAACGGGAAACGGAGTTCTCGAGCACGCCGCAGACGACGAAATCGACCAGGCACTTGACGAGGAAGACGACGGCGCCCACGAGAGCGGTGACGCCGATGGTCGCGGGCTCTCCCCAGGGGATGAAGATGGAGGTGAACCAAGCGACGACCACGACCTGCTTCATGCCCATGGCGAGCTTCATCATGGCCAGGGACGGGCCGGAGAGCTCGGCGAGCGGGCCCTCCTGGAGCTCCTGCTCGGCTTCGGCCTGATCGAACGGAAGCTTGCCGAGCTCCATGTAACAGGCGGCCGCGAAGGCGACGCCGGCGAGGATAACGGCGACGACGCTCGAGACGTTGCCCGTAACGATGTGCTGACCCATGGTCGCAATGTCCGTGGAGCCGCACACGATGGCGACGGTGAACAGCGCGATGAGCATGGACGGCTCGATGAGCACGCTCATGAGGAGCTCGCGGATACCGCCGAAGCCCGCGTAGGCGTTGGAGGAATCCACGCCGGACAGCGCGAAAAAGAAGCGGGACAGCGCGAGCGCGTACATGATGGTGATGGCGTCACCAAAGACGGGCATGGGGCTCTGGAGCGTGAACATGGGCAGGCCCATGGCGAGCATAAACGACACCGCGAGGAACAGCGGCGGCATGATGCGCAGCACGAAGCTCGAGTCGGAACTCACGGACTCGGGACGCGCCATGAGCTTCGCGAGGTCCCGGTAATCCTGAAGGATGGACGGACCGCGGCGATTGTGCATCTTCGCGCGAATCACACGGGCGAGGCCGGAGAAGAAGGGCGCGACCAGCATGACAACGAGGCCCTGCGCCATCGCAAGAACGATGTTCATAATATCCTCTCCCCTCTCTAGACCATGACCACGGCGAGCACGAGGAAGACCACGAGCGCCGCGACGATGTAGCAGATGTAAACGGAGTAGTTGCCGCCCTCGATCTTGGAGGCGAGGCCGGCCAGCTTGTCGGCACCCTCGCTCGGTGCATCGACCAGGAAACGGTCGGGCAGGGGCTCGACGCCCTGGGCGACACCGGTGAGCTTCTGGAACACGTGCGCGATGGACCAGCAGATCTTGGTGCATACCTCGCGCAGGGTGTAGAGCGGGCCCATGAAGAGTTCGACGTCGGACGCGAAGCTCGTGGCGACGACGGGCATGTGCTCGTTGGGCTCGTAGCCGCACGCCCAAGGGTCGGTCTTCTTAGCGGGGGCCTTGGCGCCGAGGCAGGACCTCAACGCGAACGCGAGGCCGGTGAGGACCACGAGCGCGATGGCGATCGCGGGGGTGGAGGTGGCGGCACCGGAAATCTCGTTCACGAGAGACACGCCCGAGGTGGCTGTGACGGCGGAGCCGGCAAGCACGCTCTGGGCGACGTCGCCCAGAACCGGGGCGATGACCGGGGAGCCGATTCCCAGTACCACGCAGATGGCCGCGAGGAGCATCTGCGAGAACAACATCGGAGCCGGGGACTCCTTGGCGTTCGCGGCCTCCTGGGAACGAGGGCTGCTCGCGAACGAGACGCCGTAGGCCTTCACGAAGCACGTGACGGCCAGGGCACCGGTGATGGCGAGGGCGGCCGCGGAGGCGACGGCGAACACCATGACGACCGGGTCGGAGAGCGTCGAGATGTTGAACAGGGACTGGTAGGTGAACCACTCGGAAACGAAGCCGTTGAGCGGCGGGATGGCCGAGATGGCAAGGGCACCGATGAGGAAGCAGACGGCCGTGACCGGCATGCGGCGGAACAGACCGCCCATCTTCTCCATGTTGCGCGTACCCGTGGCATAGAGCAGGGAGCCCGCGCCGAGGAACAGCTCGCCCTTGAACATGGCGTGGTTGAGCGTGTGGTAGAGGGCGGCCATGAGCGCGATCGTCGCGATGACGTCGTTGCCCAGGGCGTGCGCCGTCATGGACGCGCCGACACCGAGCAAGATGATGCCGATGTTCTCGACGGAGTGATAGGCAAGCAGGCGCTTGATGTCGTGCTCGTGGAGGGCGTAGACGACACCCAGGACCGACGAGATGGATCCGAAGACCAGGACCATGAGGCCCCACCAGAGCTGGACGCCCGAACCCGCGAGCAGGTCGAGACCGACCTTGAGGATTCCCAGGATGCCGATCTTGATCATGCCGCCGGACATGAGGGCGGACACGTTGGACGGCGCCTCGGGGTGCGCCTGGGGCAGCCAGGAGTGCAGCGGGATGATACCGGCCTTCGCGCCAAATCCGAAGAACGCGAGGACGAAGCACGCGGAGGAGACGGCGGGTCCAAAGTCATGCGTACGGAAATCACTGAAGCTGAAGGAACCGCCCACGCCGTTGGTCATGAGCAGGAAGCTCGCCATGATGAGAACGAAGCCCACGTGCGCGATGACGAAGTAGAGCCAACCGCCCCTAATGGAGTTCTTGTTCTCCTCGATAACGACAAGGAAGTAGCTCGTAAGGGACATGAGCTCAAAGGCGACCAGGAACCAGAACACGTTGTCGGCGGTGATGACGAGCATCATCGAGGCGACGAAGGTGTTCATAAAGAAGCCGGCGCGCCCGACCTTGCCCGGGTACTCGTCGAAGTAGGACAGACCGTAGATGAAGCCCGCAAAGGCGAGAATCGAGATGAGGACCACGATCAGGCCCGCAAGGCCGTTGAGCAAGAGCTCGAGACGGGCGAACGGGAAGAAGAAGACCGTGTTGAGGGACGAAACGTCGCCAAGCACGGCCTCGAGGCCCGCGATGAACGACAGCACGGCCGCGACGGCGCCGATCAGGCAGCCGGCGGTCTTGGCGGCGTTGTCGGCCTTAATCAGCAGAACCGAGGCGAGCGCACCGATGCACGAGACGGCAAGCGATGCGATAAACAGCGTCATGCTATCCATTGTTTACGCTCCCTTCTGCTTTCTCGGACAGACCCTGGGCCACAGCCGCCACGTCGACGGCAGGGCCGTTCTCGATCGAACGCAGGCGCTTGGCCTCGTCGAGTTCGCGATCTGCCGCGCCGCCCATGACGGTGAGCGCCTTGGTGGGGCAAGCCGCCACACAGTGCGGACCCTCGGGGTCGAAGGCGCACAGGTCGCACTTGACGGCACAGGTGTACTGGCCGGGCGCCCACGTAAGCAGGCTGCTCAGGGACTTAGGGTACGAAGGCGTCGGATCGCACATGCCTGCGACGCCGGCGATAGACGTGCCGTCGGGATGGATGGCACCGAAGGGGCACGCGATGGCGCACAGCCTGCACCCGATGCACTCCTGCTCCTTGACGTGGATGCGGTCGCCATCGTGCTCGATGGCATTCACCGGGCAGACCTCGGCGCAAGGGGCACCCTCGCAATGGTGGCAGGCAAGGGCGGCCGAAATACCGCCGGTCTTCACGAGCGCCAGGCGCGGCGTATCCTGAAGACCCTGCATCCGGTGGGCGTCGGCACAGGCGGACTGGCATGTTCCGCAGCCGATGCACCTCTCCGGGTTGATATCGATGAAGCGGTTCATCCCCACTTCCTTTCAAAATAACGGGCCGGGCTCCCGAACGTACGGGACGCCCGGCCCAAAAAGCCAACGAGAACGGGACTACACGATTTGATTCACGTGTGCCTCGTCGTCGAACTTGGCGGCGCCGGGCTCAACATCCTGGGGAGCGGCAGCGTCCACCAGAGCCTGCTTGAGCTCGGTGTACTGACGCTCCACCTCGCCCTCGGCCCACACCTGGTCGGCGATGGCGTCGACCTGGCAGGCAGAAAACTTGTCCTCGGGCGTGTGCGAGACCGGGTCGACCTTGTGCATGGTCAGCTCGTTGCACTTGCCGATCCACCACTGGTAGGTCATGTAGACCGTGCCCTTGTTGATACGGTCGGACACGTCCGCGCGGCTGTAAACCTGGCCGCGGCGGGAGTGGATGCTCACGATGTCGCCGTTCTTGATGCCGCGGGCCTTCGCGTCCGCGGGATTCATGCGAACGAAGCCGGGCTCGTCGGCAAGCAGTGCCAGCGTCTTGCAGTTGCCGGTCATAGAACGGCAGCTGTAGTGGCCGACCTCGCGGACGGTGCAAAGGATGAGCGGGTACTCATCGTCGGGAAGCTCGGAGGGCGCCTCCCAGTCGTGCGCCATCAGGTTGGCGCGGCCGTCCTTGGTGGTGAACTTGCCACCAGCGAACATGTCGGGCGTACCGTGGTCGTTCACATCGGTGCTCTTGACCGGCCACTGGGCGTAACCGCCCTCGGGAGCCATCTTCTCGTAGGTCGCGCCCACAAAGTTGGGGCACAGGCTAATGCACTCGTTCCAGATCTGCTCGGTGTTGTCGTAGTGCATGGGGTAGCCCATGCGCGTGGACAGGTCCGCGAAGATCTCCCAGTCGTGGCGGCACTCGCCCTTGGGCGGAACGGCCGCGTCAAAGTGCTGGAAGCTACGGTCGGATGCGGTAAAGACACCCTCGTGCTCGCCCCAAGAGGTGGCAGGCAGGATGACGTCGGCGAGCATGGTCGTCTGCGTCATAAAGATGTCCTGGCAAATGAACAGGTCCAGCTCGGAGAGCGTCTTGCGCATACCGGCCGAATCGGGCTCGGTCTGCACCGGGTCCTCGCCGTAGTTGTAGAAGCAGTGCACCTTGCCCTCGTCGACCAGGTGACCCAGGTCGGTGAGCTTGTAGCCCTCCTCGAGCGGGAGCTTTTCCTCGGGCACGCCCCAAGCCTTGGCAAACTTGGCACGCACTGCCGGGTCGGTGACCTTCTGGTAGCCAGGGTACAGGTTGGGCAGCATGCCCATATCGCAGGAGCCCTGGACGTTGTTCTGGCCACGCACGGGCGCGAGGCCGGAGTTGGGTTTGCCGATCTGGCCGGCAACGCAGGCGATGGAGGCGATGGTGTGCACCGTCTTCAGGTTCTGCTTCTGCTGACACACGCCCATGCCCCAGCCAATAATGGCAGAGGGCTTCGCCGTGGCGTACATCTCGGCAGCTTGGTGGATCAACGCGGGCTCGACACCCGTGATGTCCTGTACGGATTCGGGAGTGTAGTTCTTGATGGTCTCCCACCACTCGTCAAAGCCGTTCGTATGCTCGGCGACGAATTCCTTGTCGTAGAGGCCATCGTTGACCAAGCAGTTGGCAAAGGCGTTGAGGAACGCGACGTTGCAACCGTTCTTGATCGGAAGGTAGAGATCGGCGATACGCGCGGTTTCGATATGGCGCGGGTCGGCGACGATGATCTTGCAACCCTTTTCTTTGGCTCGCACGATACGCCTTGCGACGATGGGGTGCGAATCGGCAGGGTTATAGCCGAAGAGGAAAATGCAGCCCGCATCCTCCATACCGGGGATGGAGCATGACATGCAACCTGAACCAACCGTGTCCATCAGACCGAGGACAGTAGGGCCGTGTCAAGTACGGGCGCAGTTGTCCACGCTGTGGGTGCCGATGCACGCACGCGTAAACTTCTGCATGACGTAGTTCGCCTCATTGCCGCCGCCTCGCGAAGAGCCGGTGGTCATGACAGCGTTAGGACCATATTCGTCAATTATGGCCTGCATCTTAGATGCGGTGAAATCCAGTGCCTCGTCCCAGCTTACGCGCTCAAGATCCGCGCCCTTAGTGCGGCGGATCATCGGGTGCAGTACGCGAGGAGTCAAGATCTTGGTGTCGTTGATGAAGTCGTAGCCGCTCATGCCCTTAAGGCACAGCTCGCTCTGGTTGGTGATGCCGTTGAGCGGTTCGGTACCCACGACCTGGCCATTTTGGACCAGGAGGTTAAACTGGCAACCGGCGCCGCAATACGGGCAAATCACTTTATGCTTCTCCATGACACCCTCCTTCCTTTCTCTGCTACCGAATACTCGGTACTTATTTGACAATCATTGGGCCTGTCGCCCGACGCTTACGCCTCGTTTTCGATGGTGGCGCGGGCACGCTCGGCGGTCAGCTCCGCCAAACGCTCCTCGTCTACCAGGGTGAGGCCCTTGGTCGGGCACGCCTCGGCACACGCCGGACCGCCGGGACGGTCCACGCACAGGTCGCACTTGAGCACGAAGCTCTTAGTCTGCGAACCCACGCGAACGTCGCCCATCAAGACCGGAACCTGCGTGGTCGCCACGCTCACGGCGCCAAAGGGGCATGCCATGACGCAGCTCTTGCAGCCGATGCAGTTGTCCTCGTTGACGCCAATGCGATGGTTCTTTGGATCAAAGAACAAGGCGCCCGTAGGGCAGGCCTTGGCGCACGGAGCGTCCTCGCAGTGGTGACATGCCACCGGCGCGGAAATCTCGTAGGTGCGCGTTACGCGCAAGCGAGGTGCGGCGATGTTGCCGGGAATATCGTGTGCCTCGATGCACGCCGCCATACAGGTTTGGCACCCAATGCAGCGTGAAGAATCAGCCACGACTCGTTTATTGCCCATGTTGTTCACTCCCTCCTGAATCCCATGCCGGAGAGACCCTGTCGACGTTGCCCCGGACCGCCCGTGGCCCGGCATCGGCGTATCGAATGCATGCGGCGAAACAGGCACTCGGTAGAATTTCTCCAACGGTATACAGATTGAATATACGCAGTTGCAGGGGGCAAACTTGAGCAAAACCCCTGCAATACGGGTGTATTGCAGGGGTTTTGGCAGGTTGGAATTATTCTCTAGAAGCTATAAAGGTGAGTGTATTACATGCGTACATCCAAGGGAGATTTCACGCTCGTTTCTGAAGGATGTAGTACGTTTGTAATATCGTTTACACTCAATTACTCTAGTGCAATAAAGTAGTGGTTGTAAGATTGGCTATTATTAGCCGATGTTGTATTTGACTATTCAAATTGCACGCTCATTAAGGGAGGCCAGTGATGTCATCGACTCAAAAACGAGCCATCCTGCAGGTGCGCATTCGCGAGGAAGACAAGCAGCATGCCGAGCGTCTCTACGACGCAATGGGCACATCGCTCGCCGAGGCTGTCCGTCTATTTATCGCGCAGAGTATTTTGATGCGCAAGCTCCCCTTTCAGCCGGTCGCCGTGCGCTCCAAGGACGGCACGGCCGCCTATGGACTGCTCAAAGCATATGGGGACCCCAATCGCCGCTCCGAGGAGCGCAATGCCTGGATTGAATACCTAGCCACAGAAAGCGACGAGTCGGTTTTGGGTCCCGAGGAAGTAGATATCCATGAGTAGCACCATCATCGACGAGACCGTCATCCTGCGCTACCTGCTTAACGACGACGAGGTCCTGTCGCCGCGCGCCGCCAAGGTCATCGCCACGCGCACCGCTCGCGTCTACCCCGAAATCATCACGCGCGTCGTGGTCACGCTGCGCGACGTCTATAAGGTTCCCCGAGTTGAAATCGCGTCGGCCATGACCAAGCTGCTCGATGACGTCATGGTCGACGAGCCCACCGTTGTCGCCCTTGCCGTCAAACTCTTTGGCAAGACCCATATGGACTTTACCGATTGCCTCCTCGCAGCCCGAACCGCCATCTACAACGATGATGTCGTGAGCTTTGGCAAGCCCATCATCCAAGGCATGATCGATTACCGCCGCAAGCGCCAAACCGCTGCCGACGCCCGCGACCGCGCCGCCGAAGCCCGCAGCCGAAGCACCGACTCCACCATCGACAAGCTCCGCCACCACGGTCGCCACTAACCGACAGGCAACGGCATCGCCCGTCCCTCAACCCCATCCCCTCTTAAGCTGCGGTGAAATACGGACTGTTTCATGCCTTTAAAGGCCTCAACAGTCCGTATTTCACCGCAGCTTATTGAAGGTTGGCTGCGAACGATTTCGCTATCGGGAGTCGGCGTAGGGTTTTGTTGTCGGAATGCCGTAACCGCGCATCATGGCACCGAACGATTCCACGTCGTAGGTGTCCGAGAGTTTGAAATGAATGGCGTTATGGCCCATGGCGCGAAGGTTCGCGTCGCGCATAAGGGCCGCTCGATAGGTTTTTGCCGCCGCTTGCTCTGGATCATTTTGAGTTTCGTCTTCAAACTTACCTAGCCCATGCAGCTCTGCCAGCGTCCATGATCCGTCTGGCATCTGCCAGCCATAATCTGCTAGATAATAACCAGCGTTTCCCGGTCGCGTTATCTCAACTTGAAGCTCAGGCGCGGCAACCCCAGCGAGAATCATCGCTGCTCTCGCCTCGGACTCGCCGCCATTGTCTGACCTGCCATCCATATACTCAAAAACGTCAAAAGCACGCGCGATGCCATGCAGCCCTCGGCAATTTGCCTGCGCATATGCTCGCAGCTCTTCGCGTTCGACATCGTACTCACGGGCCAAACCATCGACATAGCCCAGCGCATAGCGAAAGGCGCTCGTTCGGGCGATATCAACAACCGTTCGATACGGATCCGTCAGCGTAAACAGACCGAGCCGCCACACTTCGCCCGCCCGCCAGCGCTTGTATTCAACGAACTCATACGTATCACGCCTTGTAGACCGCGGCAGCAGCACTTGCACTTTATCCAGTAGCGTATACGCAGAGCCGATGCCGTAGAGCAGCGCTGCCGTCGATCCGCAAAACACAGCATCCGGTTCAACGACCGCAATAGCGGATGCCAGCTGAAAGATGCGATCTTCAACCCCAAGATTATTCCAATAGACCGGATCCGCATACACATGGTTGTAAAGACGAAGCATGAGCTCTTCCTGCATAAGCTCGCGCGCACGGCGTTCATCCCAAGGATCAATTGTTATAAGCAGCTGTCCATCTTGATGAATTCCAAGGGCCGAGAATAGCATCCTTGCATATGACTGCGGAATATGTTTGCCTTTATCGAGCATGGCCAACCCCATAACCGTCACGGCGGAGAGAATACCATTACGCTATCGCATGCTTCCGTCCGTAGGCCTTGCCAAAAGCTGACCAAAAGCTTGACGTCGCAGGTCAGAGGTTCAAAAAATATTTACACTCTCGGTAGACGGTCGCTACGACCCTCCCAACGGCATCAAAACCAAACCTTACAAATAGTTGCGGTGAAATACGGACTACATGGGCCATAAAAGCCGAAAAACAGTCCGTATTTCACCGCAACTTAGGAGGGGATGTGGGGTCCCGGCATGTATATGAAAACGGCTCTGGCACCAAATAGAGCCAAAGCCGTTAAAACTATCCTATGGAGCGGGCGACGGGAATCGAACCCGCGTCATCAGCTTGGAAGGCTGGGGTTCTACCATTGAACTACGCCCGCAAGATATGGTCGGGACGACAGGATTTGAACCTGCGACATCCTGCTCCCAAAGCAGGCGCGCTACCAAACTGCGCCACGTCCCGAAGGTGTTGAGCAGCTAAGGTCTAAACCTTGCGTGTCCCAAAGCGAAGGAAATTATAGGGGAGACTCCCCGCCTGTGCAAGCATTGATGCCTTAGCTCCTCGAATGTGCGACAAAACGACTATGGAGCAGACCGATCACAAAGGCAACCACGGCAACCGGCGCCCACGCGGCACCGATGTCTGCCAGGGGTAGCGCATCAAACGGCAGCCACGCGCCCGCAACGAACGCATCGCGGACCGAGGTGATCACGCTCTGCACGGCGACCACGCCGCCGACCCAGATCCACACCTGCGGATGAGCGTCGCAAAAGCCGTGTACCAAACCCATGAGAACCAGCACGATAGCAACGGGATACAAGGCGTTGAGCATGGGCACCGAGAACATAAGGATCACGTCGAGGCCCACGTTGGAGAGCACGCACGAAAACGCTGCGAACACAAAGGCGAGAACCGCAAAGGGACGGCGCATGGCCTCCTCGGAGGCCTCCACTCCCCCTTCAACCACGTACGTCTCGCAGAAGTAACGCGAGCAGCAGCTAATAAGACCGATGCACACGTTCATGCAGGCAAGGAAAAAGATCGCAAAGACCACGACCGTGCCGGCAAGCCCAAAATGCATGGAGGCCGAACGGGCGAGGATGGCGGCGCCGTTGGTAGCGTCGGGCATCACGGTGCCGAGCTGCATACCGGCAAGGCCCAAGCCGCAGTAGATGATGGCCATGAGCACGCCGGCGATCACACCGGAACGCGAAATCTCAAAGGCCACGCACTTGTCATCGGTAACACCCAACTCGTGGATGGTCTCGGCGATGATGATGCCGAAGGCGAGCGACGCGAGCAGGTCCATGGTCTGATAGCCAGTCAGAAAGCCCTGCACGGCGGCGCCTGCATCGTAGGGAGCCTGAGGCACGGCAGCCGGTCCCAGCGGCGAGATCACGGCAGCACCCACGACCAGCACAATGAGCGCAATGAGCGCGGGGCCCGTAATGCGACCGAGTACGCGTGTGATGACACCCGGGCGCAGCGTGAGCGCAAACGCGACGACGAAGAACCCAATCGCAAACACCAGACGTGCCATGCCGAGCGAAACACCCTCGGGTAGCAGCGGCACCAGCATTTCAAACGCCGTAGAGCTTGTGCGCGGAATGGCCAGGCACGGACCGATGGCCAGGTAGACCGCTGCAACAAAGAATTCGCCAAACTTAGGGTGCACACGGCCGGCAAGCTCGCGCGCCGTTCCGGCGAGCGCCACGGCGATAAAGCCCATAACAGGCAGACCGATAGCGGCAATCAAAAAGCCAATCATGGCAAGCGGCGTGGCCGTGCCAGCCTGAAGTGCCAGCAACGGCGGAATGATGAGGTTACCGGCGCCAAAGAGCATCGAGAACAGCGCAATGCCGACGGTAACGACATAGTCGGAGCGCAAACCGCGCGGAGCGGATGAGGCCATAGGCACACCTTTCGGGTCGAAACAAAAACGGGACGGGCAAAACACCCGTCCCGCAAGTATATACGCTCTAGCAGCTTTAGCAGGCTAAATCGCACAGAGCATCGATAGCCGTGTCGACTTCTTCGGTCGTGTTGAAATACCCAAACGAGAAGCGAACGACACCCTGGCGTTCGGTCCCGAGCGCGCGGTGCATGAGCGGAGCGCAATGGGCACCGGGGCGCGTGGCAATCCCCCACCCTTGCATGAGCGCGTCCGAGATCTCGGCCGAATCGATATCGCCCACGTTGAGTGAGACGATCGCCGAGCGCACGGGCTGATCAAACGCACCGTAGAGCGCAATGCCGGGGATTTCGCGAACACCGGCGAGGAAGCGCTCTGCAAGCGCACGCTCATGCGCCGCAATCGCCTCAACCCCGCCTTGCGCCTCGATAAAGTCGAGACCGGCAGAAAGTCCCGCGATGCCGTGACCGTTGAGCGTGCCTGCCTCAAGGCGCGTGGGCCACTCAAGCGGCTGCAGAGCATCGAAGCTGTGCACGCCCGTGCCGCCCATGGCCCACGGAGCCACGTCAACGCCCTCCGCCACGGCCAGGCCGCCGGTCCCCTGCGGACCCATGAGCCCCTTGTGGCCGGTAAAGCACACGACGTCGAGCCCCATGGCCTGCATATCGATATGCGCCGTGCCGGCAGACTGCGAGGCATCGAC
>CALLFD010000279.1 GCA_937997605.1 uncultured Collinsella sp.
GAGCTCGAAGCCCTCTGGGGCTGCAGCCTTGATGAATTGGCGGCTGGCGCTGCCGTGGCTTACTGCTAGGAGGGTTTCGATATCCTCGGCGCCCATGATATTGGTGAGGGTGTCTACCATGCGCTCTTGCAGCGCCTGGCTTCCTTCTCCTCCGAAGGGCACCAAGTCCTCGCCCGGATCCCATACGTCGGTAGGCAATGCGTCGTGGGGACCTTCCTCAAAGGTTCCGTAGCTGCGCTCGATGATGCCTTCGCAGGGCTCGACTGCTGCATCCGGACCGAGGAGTTCGCATGCGACGAGACTTGCCGTGTCCATGGCTCGGCCTAAGGGTGATGAGACTACTTTGTCGGGGACGACGCCATGGACCTTGAGCCATGCGGCGGCTGTCTGTGCCTGTTGACGACCCAAATTGGTGAGCGGTGAATCGCAGCGACCCTGGACGAGCTTTTTGACGTTGAATTCCGTCTGGCCGTGGCGGAGCAGATACAGCTTCTTCATAGTCTCCCCTTCTGTATAACTTGCTTTGCCGGCACAGCCCTACTCGTGGGTATGCCCTACGTAGTCTTCGTCGATCGTAATCTTTGCAATCGACTTGGGATATTCCGATTCGACCCGTTGTGCCAGCGCGTGTTTGAGCTCATCGGCATCCATGTCCAAATCCGAGGGTCGCACACAGTCAAATATCACATTGGTGTGCGTGGGGCCCGGCACGCAGCGCAGATCGTGAATCGAAAGGCGACTATCGATCTCTTGAGCCATAGCGTTGATGCACAGGCGCATGCTCGCCACATTTGAATCGTCGGTCACGATGGGATCGTAATGGAGCGTGACGATCATGCCGTCCTCGTCCCTAAACGACTGCTCGATGTTATCGAGCGTGTCGTGACTTTCCAGCGGGCTGGCCTCGGCCGCCATCTCGGCGTGCGCACTTGCAAACTTCCTGCCCGGACCGTAATCGTGAACCATCAGGTCATGAACACCCAAAACGCCGGGGTAGCTCATGATCTTGTCTCGGATGTGCTTGACCAGCTTGGGATCGGGTGCCTGGCCCAAAAGGGGGCTCACCGTATCTTGGATAAGCTCAAAGCCGCTCCAGCCAATATAGGCGCCAACGGCAAGGCCGACCCAAGCATCAAGATTGACATGCGTCACCTGGGAAACAATCGCGCACGCCAGCACAGCGCCCGTGGCCAGGACATCGTTCTTTGAGTCCTGAGCCGTCGCATGCAGCGTATCGGACTCAATACGGTCACCGAGCTTTTGGTTGAGGGCCGCCATCCAGAGCTTTACGACCATCGAAAGCACTAGAACCGTCACCAGGGCAAGCGAGAACTCGACAGGTTCGGGGTGGATGACGCGCTCAACCGAGGACTTGATAAGCTCAAGGCCGATCAGCAGCACGAGCGCCGCCACGACCAGACCCGAGAGATACTCGTAGCGACCGTGACCGTAAGGATGCTCGGGGTCGGCCGGCTTGCTCGCCAGCTTAAAGCCCAGCACGCTCACGATATTCGAGCTGGCATCGGACAGGTTGTTCATGGCATCCGCCACGATCGAAACCGATCCCGAAACCACGCCAATTGCGCCCTTCGCAGCACATAGTGCCACATTGGCGAGAATACACACAACGCCCGTCAACGTGCCCACGCGCGCACGGTCGCCCTGCGCACGCTTAACAATCCACTCGACCATCTACATCCGCCCCCACGGTACTACCTATATATCTATTGCTCAAACGGATTGTAGTGTAGCCACTTTGTCCCCCAGATACAAAAAAGGCCGCAACCCACACGGGCCACGGCCTTGGAATATGGCAAAGGAATCGTCCTTGTGTCGCACAGGTTTACGCGCTTACTTCGGCCACGCTCTTCGAGGTTTCGGGTGAATCGGCTCCGTCCCCCGTCGCTCGCCCCTTCGTCGGCACCACGCCAAAGCAGTAGCTCAGCGCCGCAGACGCCGCAAATGCCGTGCCGCCGGCAACGCAGCACCACAGCAGGTTCAAAATACCGCCCGTGGCAAAGCCAATGACCATGAGGACATTCGTCATGCCGATGGTATAGG
>CALLFD010000280.1 GCA_937997605.1 uncultured Collinsella sp.
ATTGAAGCGTTTTAGTTTGTCTTTTACGGGAATCTGACCGTTCACCGAATTATTTCTTGCTATCATGCATCTTGTAGGGTAAATCTCCGATCGCAAGGAGACACAAATGGTGAAAAAGTCACCGGAAAACACTACTCCCGCAATTGTGGACAACGTAGAGGCGCTTGAGGCTAAGCTCGCTCAGATGCGAGAGGCCCAGGCGCTTTTTGCTACGTACACGCAGGAGCAGGTCGACAAGATCTTCTATGAGGCCGCCATGGCCGCCAACAAGGCTCGTATCCCGTTGGCGAAGATGGCCATCGAGGAGACCGGCCGCGGCGTTCTTGAGGACAAGGTCATCAAGAACCACTACGCCGCAGAGTACATCTACAACGCTTACAAGAACACCAAGACCTGTGGTGTCCTGGAGCGCGACGAGGCTTACGGCATCACCAAGATCGCCGAGCCCATCGGCATCGTGGGCGCCGTCATCCCGACGACCAACCCCACCTCCACCGCGATCTTCAAGACGCTGATCAGCCTGAAGACCCGCAACGCCATCATCATCTCCCCGCACCCGGCAGCCGCCAAGTGCACCATCGCCGCCGCCAAGCTCGTGCTTGACGCCGCCGTCAAGGCCGGCGCCCCCGAGGGCATCATCGGCTGGGTCGATGTCCCCTCCATCGAGCTGACCAACATGGTCATGCGCGACGTCGACATCATCCTCGCCACCGGTGGCCCGGGCATGGTCAAGGCCGCTTACTCCTCGGGCAAGCCCGCCCTGGGCGTTGGCGCCGGTAACACCCCGGTCGTCATCGACGACACCGCCGACGTGCTGCTCGCCGTCAACTCCATCATCCACTCCAAGACCTTCGACAACGGCATGATCTGCGCTTCCGAGCAGTCCGTGACCGTCATCGACACCATCTATGACCAGGTTAAGGCCGAGTTCCAGAAGCGCGGCTGCTACTTCGTCAAGCAGGGTGCCGAGATGGAGGCCCTGCGTGCCGCCATGTTCAAGAACGGTGCCCTCGATCACCGCATCCCCGGCATGGCCGCCGCCAAGATCGCCGAGCTCGCCGGCATCGAGGTTCCCGCCAAGACCAAGATCCTGATCGCCGAGGTCACCTCCACCGACCCCGCCAAGGAGGAGTTCTCCCACGAGAAGCTCTCCCCGGTCCTGGCCATGTATCACGCCAAGGACTTCCAGGAGGCCGTCGACAAGGCCGAGCACCTGGTGCTCGCCGGTGGCCCGGGCCACACCGCCTCTCTGTACGTGCACCCCGCCCAGGCCGAGAAGATCAGCCTGTTCGAGCACGTCATGAAGGCCTGCCGCATCGTCATCAACACCCCGTCCTCGCACGGCGGCATCGGTGACCTGTACAACTTTGGCATGAAGCCGTCTCTGACCCTGGGCTGCGGCTCCTGGGGCGGCAACTCCGTCTCCGAGAACGTTGGGGTGAAGCACTTGATCAACGTTAAGACTGTGGCCGAGCGCCGTGAGAACATGCTGTGGTTCCGCGCTCCCGAGAAGGTCTACTTCAAGAAGGGTTCCACGCCCGTCGCCCTCGACGAGCTCGGTACCGTCATGGGCAAGAAGCGCGCCTTCATCGTCACCGACCAGTTCCTCTTCAAGAATGGCAACACCCGCGCCATCGAGGCCAAGCTCGACGAGATGGGCATCGCCCACGACTGCTTCTACGACGTCGAGCCCGATCCGTCGCTGCAGTGCGCGCGTCGCGGCGCCAAGCAGATGGCTCTCTTTGAGCCGGACGTCATCATCGCCGTCGGCGGTGGCTCCGCTATGGATGCCGGCAAGATCATGTGGATGATGTACGAGCACCCCGAGTGCAAGTTTGAGGACATGGCCATGGACTTCATGGACATCCGCAAGCGTATCTTCACCTTCCCTGAGATGGGCAAGAAGGCCTACTTCGTCGCCGTCCCGACTTCTTCGGGTACCGGCTCCGAGTGCACGCCGTTCGCCATCATCACCGACAAGGAGACCGGCATCAAGTGGCCGCTCGCCGACTACGCGCTGCTCCCCAACATGGCTATCGTCGACGCCGACAACTGCATGACCGCCCCGCGCGGCCTGACCGCTGCCTCCGGCATCGACGTCATGACCCACGCCATCGAGTCCTACGTCTCCATCATGGCTTCCGACTACACCAAGGGTCTCTCCGAGCGCGCTGCCAAGCTCGTCTTCGAGAACCTGCCCTCCAGCTTCACGAACGGCGCCAAGGACCCGCATGCCCGCGAGGAGATGCACAACGCCTCCTGCATGGCCGGTATGGCCTTCGCCAACGCCTTCCTGGGCCTCAACCACTCCATGGCCCACAAGCTCGGCGCCTTCCATCACCTGCCCCATGGCCTCGCAAACGCCGTCATCCTGACCCGCGTTATGCGCTACAACGCCGCCGAGGCTCCCGTCAAGATGGGCACCTTCTCCCAGTATCCTTACCCCAACGCGCTGCACAACTACGCCGAGATGGCCAAGTACTGCGGCATCGAGGGCAAGGACGACAAGGAGGTCTTCGAGAACTTCATCACGAAGCTCGAGGAGCTCAAGGACTTCATCGGCGTCAAGAAGACCATCGCCGACTACGGTGTTGACGAGCAGTACTTCCTCGACACCCTCGACGAGATGACCGAGCAGGCATTCAACGACCAGTGCACCGGCGCTAACCCGCGCTACCCGCTCATGAGCGAGATCAAGGAGCTCTACCTGGACGCCTACTACGGCCGCGAGCCCCAGGACTACGCCGTCTGCTAGTTTTAGCACGGTTATTTGCGGCGGGGGTGCACGGGTGTACGCACGCCCCCGCCGTTGCTTCTATCGCATCGTTGAAAGGATGCAATCATGCTGCTCCCCGATTCCAAGACCGAGCTCGTCCGTCGCGGCAACAAGGTCGTTTACGACCTGGGCGACAAGATCGTCAAGGTCTTTAACGAGACCAAGCCCGTCTCCGACGTGTTCAACGAGGCTTTGAATCTTGCCCGCATCAATGAGTGCGGCATCCGCAGCCCCAAGGCTCTCGAGGTTTCCCAGCTCGAGAACGCCAACGGCTGGGCGCTCGTGACCGAGAAGGTTCCGGGCACCACCCTTGCCGAGAAGATGACTGCCGAGCCCCAGCGCTTTGGTGAGTACCTTGAGATGTTCGTCGACCTCCAGATCGAGATCCACGGCTACACCTCCCCGCTGCTCAACCGTCAGCGCGATAAGTTCGCCCGCATGATCGACAGCCTCGATCAGCTCAATGCCACCACGCGCTACAACCTTCAGGAGCGTCTGGACGGCATGACCAAGGAGTTCAAGGTCTGCCACGGCGACTTCAACCCCTCCAACGTCATCGTCGGCGACGACGGCCAGCTGTACGTCTGCGACTGGGCACATGCCACCCAGGGCTCCCCTGCTGCCGACGTTGCCACCACTTACCTGCTCTTTGCCCTCAACAGCAAGGACCAGGCCGAGGCCTACCTGGAGCTCTACTGCGACCGCGCCGACATGCCCATGCAGGTCGTGCGTCAGTGGACGAGCATCGTCGCCGCTTCCGA
>CALLFD010000281.1 GCA_937997605.1 uncultured Collinsella sp.
TGAGACCGCCGAGCTCGTCGACGCCGACACCCGTGAGGATATGTTCGTCAACGACCTCGTGATCATTCGCGCCGAGGGCTCCGACACCAAGGTCGAAGCCATCGCCTACGTCGCGAATCTGGACGGCAAGATCGCCATTGGCGACGCTAAGACCGTCCCCGCCGGCAAGTACGCCAACCAGGCCTTGGCTTCCGTGGGCCTCTATACCGGCACCGAGGGCGACGACGGCGAGTATGCTCCCGAGATCGCCGACAAGGTCGCACTGGCCGATAAGGTGGGCACCGCCGCCGCCTATGTATCCACAGGCGACTGCGTGGCTGGCTTTGTCTATAGCTCCGATATCTTCCGCTACGACGGTATCGAGGAGGCCTTCGTGTGCCCCGAGGATTCGCACAAGCCCATCGTGTACCCGGGTGCCGTTGCCGAGAGCTCCGAGCACGCCGACGAGGCCAAGTCGTTTATCGACTTTTGCCTGTCCAACAGGAAAGCTCAGAAGATTTGGGCTAAGTACGGCTTTGAGCTTTCCGCGTAGTGCGGCTTGGCGCGATAATTCCATCGTTTTGTGTTTCACTCCGTCCTTATATTCGCTTGGAGCTTTTCGTGCTTAATAGATTCCGCATGCTTGTCGCCTGTGCTTTGACCTTCGCGCTTTGCTGGGTGCCGGGATTTGCGTTTGCTGGGGACGCTGAGGACGGGGCCCAGGTTGCTGCGACCGCTCATGGGCTTTCCTATGGGATCGAGGGTTTTGAGCGGTTGGCCAAGGGGACCGCTCGTGCCATGGAGGGCCAGCCTGAGGGCTACCGTTTTCCCGTTGACGAGGACGTGGACCTTGTGGTGGCGCCTGCTGCCGATCGCGTTGTGGTGTGGATATCGCCCAAGGCGGTCGAGAAGTATGGATTGGATCCGCAGGATAACGAGTGCGTATCGGGTCTCAAAGCCCTCGTTTGTAAGCTCGACAGCGCAAACTGCATGGGAGGTGCGCAGCTAGGGGACGTGGATCTTCCTTGGTATGTCACGGCGGAAACAACGTTTGATGCCGGCGGGTATACCTATGGCTTTGACGAGCGCGGTGCGGATGGAGACCGCTATGTGGTGATCGCATCAGCCTCGGGTGATGCCAAGGGCGGCGCGCGTTGGCTTGATAGCGCTCAAATGGTAGAGGCATCGTCTGTCGTGTTGCGGGATGAGCAGGGGCCCTTGACCTCTCTGGCCTCCTTATTGGGCGACATCGACTACCGTCCGTTTTGGGTGTCCATCAAAACGAGCGGCCTTGCCCTGCTGATCTCCTTTGCGCTGGGCCTGTTCGCTGCGTGGAAGACCATGGGTACCTCGAGCCGCATCAAGGGCTTGCTCGACTCGGTTTTTACCATCCCCATGGTGTTGCCGCCCACGGTCTGCGGCTTTCTGCTCCTCATGCTGTTTGGCCGCTCGACCGGGGTGGGCCAGTGGCTGATCGCGCACGGCGTCTCGATCGTCTTTACGTGGCCGGCGGCGGTGATCTCTGCCGTGGTGGTGTCGTTCCCGCTCGTCTATCGTACGGCACTTGGAGCCTTCGAGAGCCTTGACACGCAGATGCTCGACGCCGCGCGAACCCTGGGCTGGTCCGAGCATCGCATCTTTACCAAGCTTATGATGCCTCTTGGTTGGTCCTCAATCGCAGCGGGCACGGTGCTCGCCTTCGCGCGTGCCATGGGCGAGTTTGGCTGCACCCTGTTCTTTGCGGGCAACTACGCCGGTATTACGCAGACCATTCCCATCGCCATCTACTTTGAGTGGATGGGCGGCAACACGACCGTGGCCCTCTTTTGGGTCGTCGTCGTGATCGTGTTTAGTTTCCTAGTCATCCTGTTCGTCAACATGTACACGGCGCATTCGCAAAAGTATCGCGAACGGGGCCTTTCCCGTGCGGAGCGTAAGCAGACCAAAGATCTCGCCGGACAGGGCGATTCGCTCGACCCAGTCGGTGGAGATGCGCTGCGTATCGATCGCGAGGCGCTGGCCGAGCTTATGCGCGATGACGCGGCACCGCAGGGAGGTCGATAAGCTATGTCGCTCGTTTTGGATATCAAAAAGCGCTACCCGGGGTTCACCCTCGACATCCAACTCGAAGCCGGCGAGGAGCGCGTTGGCTTGCTCGGCGCCTCCGGATGCGGCAAGAGCTGCACCTTGCGTTGCATTGCCGGCGTGGAGACGCCCGACGAGGGCAAGATTGTCGTTAACGGCGTGACCTTTTTTGACTCGGCGGCGGGCATCAACCTGTCGCCCCAGGAGCGAAAATGCGCTCTGCTGTTCCAAAACTATCAGCTGTTTCCCAACATGACGGTGGCCGATAACGTATGTGCCGGTGTAAAGGGCGCCGGCGACGCCGCGGCGCGCAAAAGGTTGGCGGAGCGCTATCTGGGCATTTTCGGTCTGGCCGATTTCTCCGACCGCTATCCCGCGCGCCTCTCGGGCGGCCAGCAGCAGCGCGTGGCGCTCGCGCGCATGGTGGCGGCGCACCCGGGCATCTTTATGTTCGACGAGCCCATGAGCGCACTCGATTCCTATCTTAAGAGCGCGCTCGAACAGAACATGCTCGACCTGTTTGATGTGTGCAACCGTACCGTGCTCTACGTGAGCCACGACATCGACGAAGCGTGCCGCCTGTGCCAGCGCATCTGTGTGATGCACGACGGGCATGTTGAGGAGATCGGCTCCGTCGAGGACGTGGTCCGCCGTCCGCAGACGCTGGCGGCACTCCGCCTGACGGGCTGCAAGAACACAAGCCGGGCGCGCAAGATCGGCGACGAAGAAGTTGAGGCCCTCGACTGGGGCATGACCTTTAACGTGGGTCGCGAGGTTCCCGATAATGCAGCGTACCTGGGCATTCGCGCAAGCTACTTCCATGTTGACAATCGCGCGGAGCGGGGACGCAACAGCTATGATTTGCACGTGGCCCGTGTGAGCGATTCGCGCTTTGAGCGGCTGGTGCTGCTGGACGTGCCGCGTGCTGATGCGCCCACGCGTTTGCAGTGGAAGGTGAATAAGGTGAGTGTACCCGTGGAAGAGCTGCCGCAGGCGGGTGAGACTCTGCGCATGCATTTTGATGCAAGCAGGATTCATCTCGTTTGCCGATAATGCGGGGGCGATGCGGTCGAGGAGGTAGTCCTCGACCGCTTTGTTTTCACTTCGCCGTTCGCCGATTTCTACATGACTAAACCTTATCTGTCTGATAATTAATTATCAGACAGTGAGATGCTCACATCTCGACGCTGTCGTACGCATGTCGGCGGTGTTCGTCTGGACGACAACCGTTGATATAGTTACCTTCGACGAGAAAAGGAGGGTGCGCACATGCCGCAGACGACATACATTCGCCGCGTTGCCGCGCGCGCCCTGTATATGGCTCGGAGCCGCATATGAGCAGGTATGTTCACGGCTCCGGGAGAGACGACGCACAACTAAATAATCGACCGCAAAGCAGGTTCCCCAAAATTCCGGGTTTAGGCGCGGCTGGGTTTTCGCCACCCACCGTGCAGCAATACCGTAGCTATTCATTTTTGGTTCGAGAGGGGAACCGTTATGGCTGAAGAATTTGATTTCCATCCGATGTGGGAGAGCCTCGGCATGAATCTTGCCGATCACGACATGCTGCTGGGCGCCGTGGGCCAGATGTACGGCGACATGTTCCTGACGCAGAACAATCGCCCCAAGTCCACGTCCTACCTGGACTTTGTGGCCACCAACATCCACAGCGGCCGTATTAAGGAGATGCTCGACAAGAAGGAGGCCGGCGAGGCCACCAAGATCGTCGGCTCATTCTGCGTGTACGTGCCCGAGGAGATCGTGCTTGCCTGTGACGGCATTCCCGTGGGCCTGTGCTCGGGTGCCGATTGGGCAACCGATAAGGTCGAGGAGCACCTGCCGCGCAACACCTGTCCGCTTATCAAGAGCTTTGCCGGCTTTAAGCTGGGCGAGGTCTGCCCCTACATTGAGTCGAGCGACCTGGTGGTGGGCGAGAACACCTGCGATGGCAAGAAGAAGGCCTACGAGTTCTTTGCCACGCAAAAGAACATGTACGTCATGGATATTCCCAACGTACACGACGAGTCGACGCTCGTGACCTGGAAGGCCGAGGTCAAGAAGCTCGCCGCCAAGATCGAGGAAGAGTGTGGCGTCAAGATTACGCCCGAGCGTCTGAAGGCCGCCATCCACGCCGTCAATGAGAAGCGCCACGCCCTGCAGCGCCTCGCTGCCACGCGCGCTGCCGACCCGGCACCCATCAGCGGTCTCGACAGCCTGCTGACCGTTCAGGCCGCCTTTATGGACGACACGCCGCGTCTGACCGTCGCCATCAACGATATGGCGGCTGAGTGCGAGCAGCGTGTCGAGGCCGGCGAGGGCGTGGCGCCCAAGGGGACCAAGCGCATCCTGTACACCGGCACGCCCATGGCCGTGCCCAACTGGAAGCTGTTCAACCTCATCGAGAAGGCCGGCGGCGTTGTGGTCGGCGAGGAGTCCTGCACGGGCTCGCGCTACTACAAGGACCTGGTCGACGAGTCCGGCGAGACGGTCGACGAGATGCTCGACGCCATCGCCGAGCGCTACTTCAAGATCAACTGCGCCGTCTTTACGCCCAACGATCAGCGTATGAAGGACATTGTCCAGATGGCCAAGGACCTTCATGCCGACGGCATCGTCGACGTGGCTCTGCAGTTCTGCACGCTCTACGAGATGGAGTCGTTTGCCGTGGAGAAGGCCGCCGAGGAGGCAGGCATTCCGTTTATGCACATCACGACCGACTACGCCGGCGAGGACGCCGGTCAACTGCAAACCAGGATTGAGGCTTTCTTGGAAACCATTTAGGACTATCCGTCCCGGCGGCTTCTCCAGGCACCCGATCTTGCCGTTCAAACCGTCGCTTGCGTGCCAAAGTACGCGGCGCGTCTCTTTCACGGCAACCTCGGGCACCTGGGAAAGCCGTTTCCTTGGTTGGTTAAAAGGTTTAGGAGTTATATGTCGGAAAATATTGAGCAGCCGTTGCCCAGCACGTTTGAGGAGTTCAACGAGCAGCGCAAGGCGGCGTTTATTCGCGTTAAGGATTACAAGCAGGCGGGTAATCGCCTGGTCGGCTTTTTGTGCAGCTATACGCCGCTCGAGATTATCGATGCCGCGGGGGCTGCGAGTGTCGCTCTGTGCGGTACGTCCGATGAGGTGATTCCCGAGGCCGAGAAGGTGCTGCCGGCAAACCTCTGCCCGCTCATCAAGTCGACCTACGGCTTTGCCTACTCGCAAAAGTGCCCGTTTACGTACTTTAGCGACATGATCATCGGCGAGACCACCTGCGACGGCAAGAAGAAGATGTACGAGCTACTCAACGAGCTCAAGCGCACGCACATTCTGCATCTTCCGCAGGGTCGCGATCGCGCCTACGAGCGTGAAGGCTGGTACGAGGAGTGCCGCCTGCTCAAGGAGGAGCTCGAGGGCTTCTACGGCATCACGATCACCGATGACGACCTGCGTGCTGCCGTCCGTCGTCGCAACCGCTTGCGTGCGGCCCAGCTCGAGATGTTTGCGCTGCAGGCCAACCAGCCGGCGGCCATGAGCGGCGTCGACCTGATGAGCACCATGTTTGCCGGTACGTTTAGCTTTGATATCGAGGCCTATACGCAGCAGCTGGAGCAAAAGGTTGCCAAGCTGCGCGAGGCCTACGAAGCGGGCGAGCGCCCGGTCGCGGCGGACGCCAAGCGCATTCTGATCACCGGCTGCCCGGTGGGCGGCGTAATCAACAAGATCGGTCGCACCATCGAATCCAACGGCGGTGTGGTCGTGTGCATGGACGACTGCTCGGGCGAGCGCACGGCGGCCATGATGATCGACCCGGAGGCTCCCGACATTCTGCGCGCCATCGCCGACCGTTATCTGGATATCAACTGCTCGGTCATGACGCCCAACGACGGTCGTATGGGAAACACGCTGGCTATGTGCGAGAAGTACCATGTCGATGCCGTGGTAGAGAGCGTGCTGCAGGCCTGCCACACCTTCAACGTTGAGAGCGCGCGCATGCAGGAGGCTGTCGAGGGTGCGGGCATTCCGTACATGAAGATTGAGACCGATTACAGCAATGGCGACATGGGTCAGATCGAGACGCGCATCGCCGCCTTTATCGAAACCCTCTAGCTTCCTCAGGCACCGGATCTTGCCCCTCAAACCGTCGCTTGCGTACCAAAGTACGCTGCGCTCCTCTTTCGGGGCAACCTCCGGCACCTGAGAAACCTAGAGCTAAGGCGCCTGAACGCGCCGCTATCTTTGATGTTTAGATTGGGAGAGAGCCATGATAGGGATCGGGATCGATATCGGGTCTACGGCGGCTAAGGCTGCTGTGGTCGACGGGGAGGATTCGGTGGCGTGGACGTGCGTGCGGCCAACCGGGTTTTCCTCGGTCGATGCTTCCGAGCGGCTGCGCGAGGCACTGGCAGCGGCCGGCTACGACGTGACGGGCGACGATGTTCGCGTGGTCGCGACTGGCTACGGCCGTGTTGCCGTGCCCTATGCGCACAAGGTCGTGACCGAGATCACCTGCCACGGTACCGGTGCTGTGCGCCTGTTTGGCGACCACGGCACCGTGATCGACGTGGGCGGTCAGGACACCAAGGTCATTCAGATCAAGGGCGGTCGCGTGGCCAAATTTGCCATGAACGACAAGTGCGCTGCCGGCACGGGGCGCTTTTTGGAGATCATGGCCGACCGCCTAGGCATTTCCCAGCAGCAGATGACCGTCCTGGCGCGTTCCGGCGGGCCCACCAAGATCAGCAGCATGTGCACGGTGTTTGCCGAAAGTGAGGTTATCAGCCTGATCGGTCGCGGTGAGCCGCGCGAGAACATTGCGCGTGGCGTGATCGACAGCGTGGTCTCGCGCGTGGCCACTATGGCCGGGCAGGCGACGGGTGCTCCGTACTACCTGACGGGAGGCTTGTGCGAGAACGCTTACGTTGTGGAGCGGCTGGCGGCGCTGCTGGGGTCGCCGGTCACCACCTCGCCCCAGGCCCGCTTCGCCGGTGCCATCGGCGCGGCGATTCGCGCACAGGCGCTCAATTAATGCATCCGCCGTAGGCTCGCATTCATGCGTATACTGGGAGAAAATGATTGACCGATGAGAGGAGGTATCGATGGCTGACGATCAGATTAAGCTCACGTCTATGACTGCCGCGAGCGGTTGAGCCGCTAAGTTGGCTCCTGGAGCCCTCGCCCAGGTCCTGGGCGATTTACCCAATGTGCATAACGACAACTTGCTCGTGGGGTTCGATACCTCCGACGATGCGAGCGTCTTTCGCGTTGGCGATAACTTGGGTCTCGTGCAGTCCATCGACTTCTTCCCACCGATGGTCGACGACCCGTTTCTGTTTGGCCAGATCGCCGCGGCCAACTCGCTGTCGGACATTTACGCCATGGGCGGGCGGCCGAGCCATGCCATGAACCTGCTTTGCATACCCAGCTGCCTGGGCGTCGAGGTTGCCGGTCAGATTCTGGCGGGCGGCGCCGACAAGTGCGTCGAGGCGGGTTGCTCCATCGCGGGCGGCCATACCATCAACGACGACGAGCCCAAGTACGGCCTGTCCGTGAGCGGCTTTGTCGCGCTCGACCGCATGCTCGCCAACAGCGGCGCACGCGTGGGCGATGTTCTGCTGCTGACCAAGGCGATCGGCTCGGGCGTCATCACCACGGCCATTAAGGGCGAGCTTATCGAGCAGGACGAGGCCGCAGCCATGTTTGACTCGATGCGCGCCCTCAACGAGGCCCCGATTCGTCTGGCCGAGGGACTCGAGCTTCACGGCTGCACCGACATCACGGGCTTTGGCCTGATCGGACATGCATGCGAGATGGCCGAGGGTTCGGGCGTGCAGATTGAGCTTGCGTCGGGGGCGGTGCCGCTCTTTGACCAGGTGCTCGATATGGCGCGTCTGGGCATTATCCCCGCGGGCTCCTATCGCAACCAGGACTTCTTTGGCCCGCGCGTGGCGGCCGACGAAGACCTGGAGCCGGGCATGTTGGATGCGCTGTACGATCCGCAGACCTCGGGTGGTTTGCTCATCGCGGCGCCCGCGGCGGATGTAGATGAGCTTGCGCGTCGTTTGCATGCCGAGGGGCGCGTTGCCGCCACAATCGGCCGCGTGTGCGAGCCGGTGCCGGGCGGCCCTGCCGTCCGCGTTGTGCATTAACGACACGTTTATTGAGCTACGTACCGTTCTAAAACGATTTATTCGAAAGGAAAAACTATGTCTACCAAGATTGAAGTCAATGCCATGGGCGATGCCTGCCCGCTGCCCGTCGTCAAGACGCTTAAGGCACTCAAACAGCTTGATGGCGAGGGTGCCGTGGTGACCTTGGTCGATAACGAGACCGCCGTCAAGAACATCTCCAAGATGGCGCAGGAGAAGGGCTGCACGGCCTCGGTCGAAAAGGTTTCTGACGCCGAGTGGCACGTGACCGTGGCGACCTCTGGCGCCGTTGCCGTGGCCGATCCCGAGCAGGATGGCGCTGCCTTCTGTGATGCCGGCGCCGGCAAGGGCAAACTCGTCATTTCCGTCTACACCGATTGCATGGGCCGTGGCGACGACGAGCTGGGCCACAAGCTCATGAAGGCCTTCATCTTTGCCGTGACGCAGCAGGAGGAGCTGCCCGCGACTATGCTGTTCTACAACGGCGGTGCCAAGCTCACCGTCGAGGGCTCGCCGGTGCTCGATGACCTGAAGGGCCTGGCGGAACAGGGTGTCGAGATCCTTACCTGTGGTACCTGCCTCGACCACTATGGCATTAAAGACCAGCTTGCGGTGGGCGAGGTCACCAACATGTACGTGATCGTGGAGAAGATGGAGCAGGCCGTGCGCGTCGTGCGCCCGTAGCGT
>CALLFD010000282.1 GCA_937997605.1 uncultured Collinsella sp.
GCGCCGGCGACCAGCGCGCTCATGTCGAGCTCGATGAGGTCGCGGTCGCGCAGGGTGCTCGGCACGTCGCCGGCCACGATACGCTGGGCGATGCCCTCGACGATGGCCGTCTTGCCGACGCCCGGCTCACCAATGAGCACGGGGTTGTTCTTGGTGCGGCGGGACAGGACCTGGATGGTACGACGGATCTCGTCGGTACGGCCGATGACAGGGTCGAGCTTGCCGGCGCGGGCGAGGTCGCAGATATTGCGGCCGTACTGCTCCAGCGCCTCAAACTGGGTCTTGTCCTCGGCAGACGTCACGCGGTCATCGCCACGCAGCTCCTCGTAGACCTGCTCGATGCGCTCCTTGGTCACGCCAGCGTCACGCAGTACACGACCAGCCTCACCCTTGTCCTCGGCAAGCGCCATCAGCAAATGCTCGGTCACCACAAAGCTGTCGCCCATCTTGGTGGCCTTTTTCTCGGCCTTCTCGATGACGCGGACAAGCTCATTGGAAAGACCCATCTGCTGACCCTCGCCCGAAACCTTGGGCGCGTGGTCGATGGCATCCTGTGTGGAACGTGCGAGCTGAGCTGGGTCGGCACCGATGCGCTCGATAATCACGGAGATATTGCGCTCGCCGGCACCAAGCAGGGCGGACAGCAGGTGGATCGGCTCCACCGCGCCGGCCTGCGCATCGGCAGCCGTGCTCATGGCGGTCTGCAGCGCCTCGCGCGACGTCATTGCTAGCTTATCGATTCTCATGGAATCACCTCTCTTGGGGCGGCCGCCCTACGGGGCGGCTTCACGTTGTTCGAGAAGTATTGTTGCCAGCTTTGCGCGATCTTATACACAAATCTAAGTCTCTATATATAAGATTTTCTGAGTGCTCTCATGACATGGAAAATCACCACAAAGGGGACAGGCGCGCTCACCCGCTGCGGCCTCATCCCCTTACTATCTCAATCTGTAACATCTAGCGACTGTTTATGGCTCCAGATGTTACAAATCAAGATGAAATGACCAGCGGCGCCCGTTCGTCTCAATCTGTAACATCTACTCGGCAAATTAGGGTCTAACTGTTACAGATCGAGACAAACCAAGAACCACCACAAAGGTGCCCGTCCCCTTTGTGGTGGTCCAGAGAAGAATCAGCCCCGATTAAAAGAGGCGACATCAAGCCCAGTCTACGTTTGGCGATCCCAAGACCCAACGAGAACGCAGCGATGGAATCGAGAGCCGACAATAGCCCGTTCGCACAGATAGAGGCGGAGATTCAAGGTCAGAGTCCGGCTTAAACGGCTTAGCTATCGCACGTCACAATGTTCTCGTCATCGCCCCCATCGTTTTTATAGTGCTTATAGTGAAAATAGTGAGTTTAGTGAGAATAGTATTGCGCAAAACTCGTGAACTCAATTATTGACCTCTCGCCCAGAATGAGAGGAGGGGGCAAATATTCCTATTAGAGGTCAAATCGGAGCCTAATAGGGCCTTTTAGCCCCGCTCATTCCGGGCGGTCGCTTTCTTTTGAATATTGTCGTAAGCTGTTATCACTTATCTTAATGAATGCATACTGTTTGCGGGGTACTCGCCGTGAAACGCTCCACCTATATCGGCCTGCTCGTCTTAGCGTTTGCAATTACCGCAGTCGGCGTGGGCATTATCTATCTCGCATTTCTCCCTGCCTCGGCAACGCAGGCGGCGGTTGAAACCGTAAGCTACCCCATCGAAATCCTCACCGATATCGTCAAACCCGATTCAATCACCGTCGATTTCGACGGTACGCCCGCAGCGCTTGGGGTCAGTAACTATCCCCGAATCGAACTTGGAGCCACGCGCTATACCCAAGATGAGCAGCTTATCGGCAAGGCAACCAGTTTACTCAAAGGCAAGACGTTTAAGCGATGGTACGGCGCCGCAATATATCGAGCCAAGAACGGCCAAATGGTTGGCGGGTATTATTCGACCCTTGAGCTCGATGCGGCAAACGGGAGCAGATTGTGCAACGTCTCATACGACCCCGGCTACGTGGACAATGAAGGACCGGGGGTCTATATCTCGGATGGCGACGTAATCTACGTCATGGAGGGCGACCAGACGGCAGTCGTCGATTTTATGGATCGGTGTACCGAGGATGCCTACGAACAAACTTGCGAGCCCGATCCACAGACAGCGCGCGACAGTGGCTCAGCACGCACTTGGCTATTTGACGATGAAATAACCTGGGCCCCATCGAAATAAGGACTCGCCAGGCAGGCACCTTTGTGGTGGTTTCGGTTCCGATGTTCCACTGTCTCGATCTGTAACATCTAGCGGCCCTTTTCGATCCTAGATGTTACAGATCGAGATGAAATGATCGGCGGCGATTGTTTGTCTCAATCTGTAACAGCCGCTCGTCAAATAGGGGCCCAGATGTTACAGATCGAGATTAACCGCAAAGCCTCATCCGATAATCTCAATCTGTAACACCAGGCCCACATCTAACAGCCAAGGCGTTACAGATCGAGACAAAAGAAACCACCACAAAGGTGCCTGTCCCCTTTGTGGTGGTTTTCGACAAAAAAGAAGCCGCCCCAATAACAGAGGTGGCATCAAGCAAGCCTATTTATTAGCGCCCCTCAAGACCCAACGAGAACGCAGAAATGTAGCCCGGGGCTTACCCTTTCCCGAACGCGACCCTCGCGAAGCGCGTGAGCGGGCGGGAAAGGGTAAGCCCCGGGCGGACAATTTAGTGCGTTACTCGGCAGCGGCCTTGAACTTGTTGTAGTTGATCAGGCAGCCGGACTTGACGATGGCACGCTCCTCTGCCGTCATATCGGCAATGTAGAGCTCAATCTGCTCGACCGCACCGTCGGCGCGCACTACGTAGGCGGCGATGTTCTGCAGATCGCCGTCGAGCGCGGCGCGGACACCCGGCACAAAGACGTAATCGCCCACCTCAAAGTTGGGCTCGGCCTCCATCTGGAAGGGCACCATGCCCCAGTTCATCACGTTGGAGCGATAGCGCTTGGTGGCGTACTCGTGGACGATGTTGGCCAGACCGCCGATCACGCGCTGGCAGCTCGCGGCCTGCTCGCGGGCAGAACCGTCACCGGGCTTCTTGGCATAGAGCATGGAGCCGTACTCAGTCGTTTTGGCATCGGCAGCGACACCCGCGCCGGCCAGCGCCTCAAACACACCGGCAAGCTCGGCATCGAGCGCCGCCAGGTCGCCTGCTGCTTCGCCGGCAACGCGGCGCTTTTCCACCGCGTCAACCTCCTTGGAGCGGCCCACGTAGGCCGGATCGCGACGGCTCAGCGTAAACTCGGCCAGGCCCAGCGGGTTGGAGCGGAAGGAGCTCGTCTCGCCCGAGGGAATGAGCTCGTCGGTCGTGGTGACCGGGTCCATGATCTTGGAGCACACCTTGAGCAGGATGTCGTCGCCGAGGGGCTCCATCGCGGGCCACGGCTTGATGTTGGGGCCTTCGACCAGCTCGTCGGCAGGCTCCGCCTTGCCAAAGCCCCAGTACACGCGCTTCTTGTAGGGAGCGTCGTCGAAGGTGTACTCACAGGCCTCGTCCCAAGTGTCCTCGGGCAGG
Organism: uncultured Collinsella sp.; assembly: GCA_937997605.1. Lineage (GTDB taxonomy): Bacteria > Actinomycetota > Coriobacteriia > Coriobacteriales > Coriobacteriaceae > Collinsella. Next base: position 3,559 of record CALLFD010000282.1, read on the forward strand.
TCGGTCGCCGGTGTCAGGATGCCGCCGTTGGCAGCCGTCGCCGCAATTGAGCGGGCGTCCATCAGGGCCACGGCGCTCAGCTGGCCATTACCCGGCTTGGAACCCTCGCGGTTGGGGAAGTTGCGCGTAGTGTGGCGGATCGAAAGGCCGTTGTTGGCGGGCGTGTCGCCGGCGCCGAAGCACGGGCCGCAAAACGCCGTGCGCACGATCGCACCGGCCTCCATGAGGTCGTAGATGTAGCCACGGCGCGTAAGTTCGAGCGCCACGGGCTGGCTCGTGGGATAGACCGACAGCGAGAACTCGCCGCAGCCGGTGTTGGCGCCCTTAAGCACGCGAGCAGCCTGGACCACGGAGTCGTAGTTGCCGCCCGAGCAGCCGGCGATAACGCCTTGCTGCACGTGCAGCTTGCCGTCGACGATCTTGTCGAGCAGGCTAAAGTGCGTCTTGCCCTCGCCAATCTTGGCGGCCTCGAGCTCCACCTCATGCAGGATGTCCTCGAGGTTCTCGTTGAGCTCGTCGATCTCAAAGCCGTTGGAAGGATGGAACGGCAGCGCGATCATGGGCTTGATGCTCGACAGGTCGACCTCGACGCAGCCGTCGTAGTAGGCGACATCGGCGGGCTTGAGCTCGCGGTAGTCGTCGCCGCGGCCGTGCATGGTCA
>CALLFD010000283.1 GCA_937997605.1 uncultured Collinsella sp.
CTTGATACCGCATACCGAAGTCTCGCACTTTTCTGTGGCAAAGTGCGCTATAGGAGGGGGCCGGCGGCTTTGTATTTGGTCCCGAAAATTGGCTTTGACCTGCTGATTTTATTGGGAGAAAAAGCCGGGTTCCCCCATCGGGGAAGCCCGGCAGTGCGTGTTGAAACCGTGAAGAGGTGTCCTTTCCAACGTATAGGAGACACCACCCCTAGCAATAACTAGCTATTGAGTTTGTTAATGTCGTCGTCGGTGATGGCGCCTTCCTGGCTGGACGATTTGTCCTCGGAGGATGCGGTCTCATTGTTGGAATCGGAGGACTCGCTGCCGGAGGACGTGGTCTCACTGGACTCAGAGTCGCCCGGCTGCACGTTAGCGCCCGAAACTGTCTTAGTGGTGAGGTCGTAGGGCATCGTGCCATACCAGACGCAGTGGACCGCCTCGAGCGTGCCGTCGGCCGTAATACCGTCGAGGGCATCGCTCACGGCACGGCATAGTTCGTCATTGGACGAGAGGCCCACAACACCAAGCGTCGAGGGCGCCTCGAGCGCACCGACATAGGAGACCTCGCTCATCAGGCGTGCAAGGTAGCCGCCGGCCGTGGAGTCGCAGATCACATAGTCGACCTCGCCGGACTCAAGCGCCTCAAAGCACTCGTTGATGTTGGAGTAGGTCTTTTGGTTGGCGGTGATGCTCTGCTTAGCAAGCGCCTCCTGCGAGGCCGAGGACGCCTGAACGCCCAGGGTGGACGTGTTAAGGGTATCGGTGGAAACGCTTAGCGACCCACCATCGCTAGTTTTACCGAACACGGAAGTGGCATCGTACAGGCAGGTGCCGAGCGAGCTAATGTCCCCGTCCGTGGAGTTAATCTCGCCGATAAAGATATCGGCCTTTTTGTCGCCGAGCGCGGAACCTGCCGAGGACGCATCGACGAAGGCGACCTTAAGGCCCATGCGGCTTGCGAGGGCGCGGGCGGCGTCAACCGCATACCCCGTGAGCTCGCCGTCGGCGCCCTGCATGGCCTGCGGCGCATCGGAAGTATCGAGGGCGACCGTCAGGGTTCCGGGAGTGACCAGGGCATCGTCCGACACCGCCGGCGTGACGGTCTCGTACTCGATCTGGTCGATCGTGGGAGTCGTGAACGTAGACAGCGGGTTGAACGCGCATCCGCTCAGGCCCAAAACGGCGATGACCGCTGCGGTCCCAGCACCTAACCGAGCCGCGTGCATCAAGCTGCCCCTCACCATGTCCA
>CALLFD010000284.1 GCA_937997605.1 uncultured Collinsella sp.
TCGACACCGCCGAGTTCGCGATCCCCGGCCTTGACGACGAGTTCCGCGTCATCGTGTCTCCGTGGATCCTCTCCTCGCTGATCACCGATCGCCTTGCCGCTTACTACGAGACGGTCACCAAGCACAACCTCAACTACCGTCGTTACTATCACCAGTTCGACTACTAATAGTTGACCACTCATTTAAGAAGCACCCTGCCCGGGCGCATGCGTCCGGGCATTTTTATGCCGAAATTCGCTAGGAAGGGGAATCGAATGAGGCAGTTTATCGTGGCGTCCCATGCTCATTTTGCGTCTGGAATCGTCGAGAGCATCGGCCTGCTTTCCGGCGAGCGCGAAAACGTCCATGCGCTCTCTATGTATGTCGACGGAAACGAGGACCTGGTCAAGGAGGCCGCAGCGATTCTGGACGGCTTTGCCGCGGACGATGAAGTCGTCGTTTGCACCGACCTGTTCGGCGGCAGTGTCAACAACGAGTTCACCAAGATCGTCCAGACGCGTCCCAACACGCATCTGGTGACCAATATGAACCTGCCGCTCCTTATTCAGCTGCTGTTCGTGCCCGAATCCACCCCGATCGATGAGGCCATTCGCCAGATCGTCGAGGCGGACGACACCAAGGTCAAGTACGTCAACGACCTGCTGGGGCAGGCCGAGCTCGATGAGTTTTAACCACTAGGGAGCACATCATGATTCAGATGATTCGTGTAGATTATCGACTGCTTCACGGCCAGGTTGCCGTTAGCTGGACCTCGGCTCTGGGTGCCGATTGCATCCTGTTGGTGAGCGACACGGTCCTCAATGACAAGCTTCGTCTACAGGCCCTGTCCCTTGCAAAGCCTGAGGGCTGCAAGGTCGTCGTTAAAAACACCGAGGACGCCGTCAAGGCGCTCCAGAGCGGAGTGACCGATAAGTACAAGCTCTTCGTGGTTTGCGAGACGATCCAGCAGGCCGGTGCCGTCGCCAAGGCGATGGGAGTCAAGAAGATCAACCTCGGCAACGTTGCCTTTAGCGAGAATGCCCGCCAGGTCTCGACGAGTGTGTTCCTTACGCCCGAAAACGAGGCATACGTCAAAGAGCTGCTCGGCGAGGGCTATGAACTGTTCATTCAGATGATTCCGGCAGATGCGAAGACTGACGCCGCGAAGGTCATCGGTTAGGGGCTGTCATGGTTATCAAGACAATCCTGATTTTCCTGATTGCCCTTTTGGGCTATTCCGAGTGGCTGACGGGCACGAGCTACCTCCAGCGCCCGATCGTGCTCGGACCTCTGGTTGGCCTTGTCATGGGCGACATGGTGACCGGCACGATCATGGGCGCCACGATGGAGCTTGCCATGGTCGGCGCCATCTCGGTCGGTGCGTATAACCCACCCGATACGATTTCCGGCACTATCCTGGGCGTATCTCTTGCCATGCAGGCCGGCGCGGACGCTTCGGCGGCCCTGACCCTGGGCATTCCTATCGCAACGATCGTCCTGGCGCTCGATACCGCCTTGGGCCAGCCGGTGATGCTGCTGCTGGTGCACCGTATCGACAAAAACGTCGAGGACGGAGACACCAAGGCCATCACGCGCAACATGCTCATCGCCGGCTACGCGCAGAGCTGGTGCGGCCTGCTGATTATTCCCCTGGCATTCTTCTTTGGCGCCGATGCTGTTGCCAGCCTGCTCAACATCATCCCCGATTTCGTTCAGACCGGTATGGATGTCGCCGCCGCCTTCTTGCCCGCACTCGGTTTTGCAATGCTGGCTCAGATGATTATGAACAAGACGGTGGCGCCGTTCTTCTTCGCTGGCTTCTTCCTCGTCGCCTACTTTGGCATTAGCACGACGGGCGTGGCGATCTTTGCCGCGATCATCGTCGTCGCGATGACGGTTTTGGGTGACAAGAAAAAGGCGGAGCAGCCCGCAGTGGCAACCGATGATCCTGCGATTGGGAGTGGGTTCGATGAGTTTTAAGTTTGAGTCTTCTTACGACGGGCTGATTTCCCGCGCAGACCTTAAGAAGCTGTTCTGGCGCTCGATTCCCTATGAGCATTCCTGGAACTACGAGCGTATGGGCCATATCGGCTTTATGTGGGCCCTTATGCCGATCCTTCGCAAGCTGTATCCGCAGGATGCGGACTTTAAGGCCGCCCTCAAGCGCCATATGGAGCTCTATAACGTCACGCCGTACATCTCGACGCTCCCCATGTCCATTGCTGCCGCAATGGAAGAGGTCAACGCTACTGACGATAGCTTTGACACGAGCGCGATCTCTAATGTCAAGCTTGCTTTGATGGGGCCGCTGTCCGGCGTGGGCGATGCCTTCTACTGGGGCACGCTGCGAATTTTGGCAACGGGTGTCGGCACGTCGCTGGCGCTGCAGGGCTCTATTCTTGGCCCGATTTTGTTCCTGCTCGTGTTCAACGTCCCTCACTACATCATCCGTTACCTGCTGACGTTTGTGGGATATCGCTTTGGCTCGGACATGATCAGCAAGGTCCAGGAATCGGGCATTATGGACACGATCGTCAAGATGGCCTCTATCATGGGCGCCATGGTGATCGGCGCTATGACCATGGAGATGGTCACCGTGGACATTCCGCTCATGGTCGGTGCGGGCGATGGCGCTCAGACGCTCGCCGAGCTGCTCAACGGAATCTTCCCGGGCTTTGTCACGATGGGGCTGTTTGGAATCGTCTATCTCATGCTCAAGAAGAAGATGAATCCGCTGCTTATCATGCTCGTGATCCTGCTCGTGAGTATCGCCGGCGCGTTCTTTGGAGTGCTTGGTGTTCAGTAGGGCATCCGTCATAATGAGAATAATGTAAGAGGGGGCGTCGCGCACACTGTGCTGCGGCGCCCTTTTGCCGAAAGGTGGACAAGATGGAGTATCCGCAGCTTGCCGTCATGAATATCAGCCATCGTTATTTTGACCTTGAGGAATTCTTTTCTTCGGCAGCGGCCTCGGGCTACACGTGTTGCGAGCTTTGGACCGGGGCGATGCATCTGTATGTCGATTGCCATGGATACGATTCGCTCGAGCAGGTGCGGGAGCTGTCGCAGCGGTATGGGGTTCGGATTGTGGGGCTTTGTCCCGAACAGAACAACCCCAAGCCGTGGAATATCGCGGCACGTGGGAATGAGGCGCGTGCCCGCAC